>JAJFMS010000183.1 GCA_020696885.1 Armatimonadota bacterium
CGCATCCGTGCCGTGCGCCTCCGGACCCGCTCCGGAGCCGCCGCCCATTGTCTCGTAGTAAGCCCAGGGCGCGGGCACGGCGCCTCCTAGGGTGACGTTGTTCATGGTCCCCTGGCTGGCGGCAGGCATCACCTCCGGGAGAGCCTGCGCCAGCGCCCCGAACAAGACGTCCACAATGCGCTGGCTCGTTTCGACATTCCCGGCCGCCACCGCCGCGGGTGGCCGGGCGTGGATTACCGTCGCCTCCGGCACGCAGATGTCGATCGGCGTGAACGCTCCCTCATTTAGTGCAATGCCCGGTGGGAGTAGGCATGCCAGCGCGTAGTATACAGCAGCGTGCGTGACGGCGAGTGTGGCATTGATCGAGCCCCGTTGCTGCGGCGCCGTGCCGCTGAAGTCAACGATCAGGCGCCCGCCGGAGGCCTCGATGGAGACGCGGATCGGCACGGGGCCACTGCCCCACCCGTCGTCGTCCAGCTGATCCTCGAAGTCGAACCGGCCGGCCGGTAGTCGGCCCACCAACTCCCGGACCGCGGCCGCTGTGGCGTGCCGCGCGAGCCGCGCACGCAACCGCAGCTCTTCCGGACCATAACGTGCCAGGACCTCGGCGAAGCGACGGATTCCGGTGCTGTTGGCGCCCAATTGTGCGTTCAGGTCGCCGCGCCGCTCCTCGGGGGTCCGCACGTTCCGGCAGACCAACTCCAGCAACGAGCTGTTGAGTACGCCGGCGTCGAGCAGCTTGAGCGGTGGGATGATGATCCCTTCCTGGAACACTTCCGTCGTAGCACCCATGGAGCCGGGAAATGCGCCGCCCACATCCGCGTGATGCGCCCGGTTCGCCACAAACCCCTCGAGCATGCCCTCTCCCGAGAACACGGGCGAGACCACGCTGATATCCGGTAGATGCGTGCCACCCACGAACGGGTCGTTACAGATCACCACATCGCCGGGTTGCCAATCGAAGCGGGGCACTACCGCCTGCATGAGCAGCGGGAACGCGCCGAGGTGGACCGGGATGTGTGCGGCCTGCGCGATGAGCCGTCCCCGGGAATCGAACACCGCACAAGAATGGTCCCGCCGCTCTTTGATGTTCGGTGAGAAGGCGGTGCGCTCTAATGTGACGCCCATCTCTTCGGCGATAGCCGCGAACAGGTGCCGGAACACCTCATCGGCGATCGGGTCGTTCACTGCTGCCGTGGTCGGGGTCATGAGATCGCTCATAAAAAAGACTCCGGCACCAGGGTGCCGGAGTCTCTGACGCGTTGCGAAACGCGACTAGAACACCAGGAAGCTGAGGCCGTAGAGGAATCCGGCCACGCCCAGCCACGCCGGCACGCGCAGCCCCTTCCGATCCCGCGCCGGCAGCGCCGACTTGGCGTCACCGAGCGCGTAGCCGTAAGGCACCGGCTGGCCAGCGGCGTTGGCAGAGCCAGGGACACCACCCGTTACGCTGACGGGAGTCGCTGCGGAATCCACGGACGCGGGCCGCGCTGGCGCGGCAGGCGGTGCAGTCTGGGCCGGGTCGTCCTTCTGAACGGTCGTAGTAGTAGGCGCCTCGGGTGCGGAGGCCTTCCCGCTGCGAGACTTCCTCTCGGCCTCGCGGCGAGCCTTCTCGGCGGCTTCAGCCTGCTCGCGGGCCGCACGAGCGGCCTTCGCGGCGTCATCCTTCGCTTTGCGCGCCGCGGCGGCCTCGGCCTTGCGAGCGTCGGCTGCGGCGGCCTTCGCCGAGGCGTCGGCCGATCTGTCTGCACTAGCCCGCTTGCCACGAGTCCGCGGTGCGGCCTTCGGTGCTTCACCCTGTGGCGCTATGAGCTGGATGCCCATGGCCGGAAGCACCTTCTGCGCAGCGTCGAGCGCGGCCCGCTCCTCCACCACGTCCAGCGGCACACCTTCGGCGCCAGCCGCGGCCCCGCTGACGGCGGCGGAGCGGATCACCTCACCCGTGGTGCTGTTGATCAACTGGGTCTCGAGCGTCACCTCGCTCGTGTTGGCCTTGGGGTCCGACTTCATGTCGATCGTCCCGACGAGGAGGCCCTGCATGCCCAGCCGGTACGTGACCGTGCGAGCCTTTTCCAGATCGGGGCCGCCCGTCGCCGGAGCGATCAATCCAGTCACGTGCTCGGGGCGAAGGATCTCATCCTTCTGCGCCCGCTGCACGAGGGACGAGTTCGGATGGTAGCTCGCTACCGAATAGTAAGGAGACGAGAGAAACCCGGCTTTCACGGCGGCCGTCAGGTACGACGCGATGTGCTGCTGTTCCAGCGACATTGCGGCGCCTGCGGCAGGAGCCCCTTCCGGAGCGGCCGGAGCTGCGGGTGCCTCACCCGCCACGTAACCGAACGGGAACACCAGCACACTCACTGCCAAACCGGGCCGGATCTGTGCCGGGGGCTTAAACGAGCCCTGTGCCTGCGGCAGCCCCGACGCAGTACCGGGCTGCGTGAGCGGCTGCTCGACCGGGCTACCCTGGGCGCGCGCAACCCCGGGAGCCACCAGGGCCGCGCCGGCGATTCCAACGGCCAGCCACCGATACCCCTTCACCATTGCAACTCTCCTGTGTCCAGTAGCGTAAGGGCGGCGCCCAGATTCGGGCGCCGCCAGTGGTTCGTTTGTTTACGGTTCGATGGACAGCTTGGGCCCTTGCGGAGGCGGCCACACGATGTTCCGTTCGCCGTTTGCGTACATCCAGATCCCGCGACCTGGATTGAGCAGATCTTCCTTACCTAGCAGTACGTATTGCCCGGTCTTGCGGTTGTATTCGTAGATCGACGGTCGGATGTAGGCTGCCGAGATCGCCTGGTCGTAGGAGATGATCACCCCGCCCGGGCTGATAAACCGGAGGTCCCGCACCCGCACCACGTAGGGGGCCGGGTTCCCGACCTGGTTCCAGCCGCGCTGGATCTGCGTGGTGAAGATGTCTCGCGTGCCCAGCTTCACCGGGTTAGCTCGCTGCGCGCGGACGCTGGTGTTGCCGAGCCCCAGCATCCTCACCCAGTAAGATTGGCCAGCCACCAGCTGAGATACCTGCTCGTATTGGTTACTTACCGGATTATACTGGACGATCTGGAAACTACCGGCCGCGAGACCGAGCACGTCCGATGGCTCGTTGCGGAGCTGATCGTAGGTGAACGGGAAGGTGATCATCCGCCAATCGTCGCCAAACTGGTAGAGCCGTCCCTGGGGCACGTTAACCAGGCGGGTCGTGCGACCCGAATCCTGGAATCCGTTGCCGAAGGAGACGTCTACCGGAAGCAGCCCCGCTTCGATTCCCGTAGCTTCCACCGTCCACGACCCGGACCCCTCATCGAGGCCCGTTCCGACGGCGCCCAGGCCGCCAATGACGATTCGCTGCGACTGGTCCGGGTTGCTCTTACCGAACGTCAGACCATCCGGCAACTGCATGTAAGCAAAACCGTTCGGCATCGAGAACGCGAAGACGTTCTGGATATAAGCCGTGATCGTGTGCTCGATTGAATCCGCGTCGCCATTGATCAACGGCAAAGCGAACGGCGCCTGAACGGCACCAACAAAGCCCTGTGCTTCCTGGCTAGCCGTGCTCACCGAGCTCTGCGTGAGCTGGTAGGCATCGCTCATCGCGTGGCTCGCTACACCCATACCGGCATACGTCACGAAAGACTTCGTTCCGCCAGCCGGGATGCTGATCGGTTTCCAGTAGATCAACATGCCGATATCGGCGATGCGGAGCTCGAAATCCGGTCGCACGTTCCAGTCATAGGTGGTCTGCGCGTTGGCGATGACGACCGGGAACATGTCCAGCAGGTTCCCGAACACCACGCGCTCGGGCGCCGTGGCGCCGTTGCCGCGCAGGATCCCCTTGGCCACCCAGGTCGGATCCGGGCCTTCGTCGTCGTCGTACATCTCCCACTCTTCGGGAATCAGCGCGTTCTTGTATTCCTTCTCGAAGAGGATCCGCTCCCGTGTTTTTGGGAGGAACACCGATCGGGTAGGTCCGAGGGAGTCGACGTATGGTGCGAGCAGTAGGCGGGCACCTACCTGGCGAGCGCTGCCGCCGTTATTCTTGATGGCCACCTCGTAGCGGATCAGGTCCCGGGCGAACTGGACCTTCTGATTCACGACGAGGTCAACACCGGAAGCGGTCGGAGCGGCCGACGGCATCGTATACGGGGCGAAGAATCCCTGGCTCTCCGGTAGCGAGATGACCGGCGGTGCGAAGTTAGCCCGACCGTCTTCGGGATAGAGGTAGTTGGTGAACCCGGTCGTCGACGCGTTGTCCTCCACGCGCAGAGTAAGGATGTTCGCGATCGGCCGATCGTCGCCCGAAGTATTACCGTTCGCCGCCGTCACGCACGGCGTAGGACGAGTGGCCGAGAACAGCCGCGAGCCCCACGGGCATTGGAGCGTGCGGTTGCCGTTCGTATCGGTGCGGTAGATGTAGAAGAAGTCGTCAGCGAGGTTCAACGGGTCGCCAGTCTGCGTCCAGAGGTTGAACCGCGTCTCCTGACCGCCTCGCCAGTACTCCCACAGGGTGATGTAGGTGTTGGAGAGGCTGACCGAGTCCAGCATCCACTGCGGAAAGGTCGTCGTCTGCGCGCGCGCCGCCGGTGCGGCCAACGCGGCGACCCCGAACGCTACCGCCGCCATGGCAATGCGCCCGAGTTGCCGACACTTGTTTCGCATTGAGTTGAATCTCCGACTAATCGTTTCAATCCCTGGGGACGGCGGGGTCGCCGCCCCCAGGGACGTATAGGTTACTTAAGGACGCGTCAGGCGCCGGCCGAGCCCGTCGTGACAACGGTGACCTTCTGGACACCTGCCCGGGAGGGAGTGAACTCCAGGGTGCCACGCTGGAGCGGATAGACCTTAGATCGGCCCTCCACCTGCACGTACCCCTCGAGCCCGGCCGGGAAACGATCCCACGTCAGTTTGACGGGAGTACCCGGCTTAGAAGTTGCTACTTCCAGGGTCCAACGGTTGACCCTATTCTTCGCACCGCGAATGTCCTGCGCGTAGCGTCCACTGAAGCGGCCCCAGTCCTGGTGAGCGATCCGGAAGTCGTTGCCAGGCAGCAGCGCCGGCGGCGTCTCCACGTCTTCCTGACCATAACCATCCCGGCCCGCCTTCGAGGCTCCCACGAACACCTCGCCGAAGCCGGCCGTTCCGCTCACCGCGCGGAATCCGGTGCGCCAGGCATCGGCGTCGCCCGCGGCGTATTTCACGTCGCTCGGTCGCGACTGCCCCAGGATCGAAGCGACCCGCGGAACGATAAGCGTGAGGTTCGCGAAGCTGCGGACCCAATGCGCTTCCCAGTTGACCAGCTCGCCCTGCGGGAGCGCCTGGAAGCGGTACTGTCCATCCTGGTAGCGCCAGATCGTGTTGCGCATCAGGTTGCGGCGGGCCGCTTCGCTGACGGACATCACCTCGTTGCCGAAGCGAACGTTGACCACGTTCCACGGCACCCGGAACGGGTACGGGTTACCGATCATGTTGAAGCCGGGCTTCAAGCGGATCTCATAGAACGGGCTCCGGATCGACTTGCCCAGGAGCTGCACCTGCGTAGGCGACTGAACGCGGGCGAAGAACCCGAGCCCTGCCGGCGGACGCAGCACGCCAACCTGGTCCATTAGCGCTTCGCGGTCTTCCTGCGACAGGTTGTCAAGATCAAGATCACGGGACGGCTCGGGCATCAGGTCCGCGTCGTCGTCCTGCGGCGAGCCGACGATGTCCCACAGCGCGTAGTCCCCAGTCTCCGGGCGCCAGCGCGCAGTGCGCACGAGGTTGCCGCCGAAGAGGAACTGGAGCGTGTCTGCTCCGCCGCGGAGTTGATAAGGCACACTCAGCATCTTGAGGCCGGCCTGCTCCGTCCGGGGCGCTACGCGGAACCGGAACGCTCGCTCCGGGATCCGGCCTTCCGCCGGGCCTTCGAGTGAGCGAACGGAACCAGAGTCCGGCTTGCTATCGGCCACGATGTTGAGCGTGTTGATGCCGATGTTGTAACGGCTCTCGACGCTCGGCACGTAGCGGATCATCCCAAACTCGGGATCCACGATCTCGACCAGCGGCTCGCCCTCGCTGTCCACCTGGTCCGTAAGCTCTACGCCGTTCTGGAAGACCTGGAAGTCCCCCTCTTCCAGCACGGACTGCACCGGCTGCACGATCGTGGCTTCCAGCGGCTCCGCGAAGCTCTCGGTGGTCTCGTTCGGACCGGGCGTCGCGATGTCGATGTAGTGCGTGATCGCCTTCAGAGCAGCGGCGGCGTCGACAATACCATACCCGTATTCAATGGTGAACTGGCCGAGCGGCTTCCGGGCGGTGGTATGCAGCAGGGTGCGAATCGCCTCGATCTGCTCCGTCGGTGAGAGGGTTTCGTCCCGCACTCCCTGCGTGATCAGCATCGCAATCACGCTGGAGACATAACCGCACGAGAGGCTGGTGCCCTGCTGGAAGTAGTAACCGGCGGGGATCCCCGCCACGCCACTGAAACCCAGGGAGTCGGTCACCAGCACCTGTCGGGTGAAGTCGGCATTCGACGGATCGTTTCCGCCCGGCGCTACCAGGTCCAGCGTAGGTCCGCCGTCGGAGTAGTAGGCCACCTCTCCAGAGGGGCCGACAGCACCAACGGAGATCACTTCCGGCAGGTTCGCGGGGAACGTCACGCCGGTCGTAAAGCCAAAGAAGCGGTTATTCCCGCTGGAGCCCACGATCACGATCCCCTGCTCGTAAGCATCGGAGATCGCCTGCGCCATGATCGGGTCCGAGAAGGACGAGAACAGGGTGGCGGGCGCGAAGCTGAGGTTGATGACATCCACCTGCTGCTGGATGCAGTAGT
>JAJFMS010000184.1 GCA_020696885.1 Armatimonadota bacterium
GCCGGGGGATCGTGTCCAGCGTAGAGAGGGATCGGGTGCAGGATTCGAGCCAGGATACGTCTTCCGAAGAAGTGGTGCTGCTCCAGCTTCCAGCACGACGGGTACGGTACCTGCTGCAGGTGGTTCAGGAAGCGTGCCAGGATTGCGCCACGGGCACCCGGACGGTCTCGGTCTGGGTAACAGCGCGAGGGACCGCCGAGGCGGTGGCCTGGTGCGCCCATTGCTTTAACGCCACGTGTAAACGGGTGCCGCTTCCGGAGGGGCAGGAGGAGCGGCTGGAGTGGATCCGCGTGGCGGTGCAGGAAGGCCGGGTCTCCCGGCCGTGGCGAGCGGCTCGTCCCGCCGTGGAAGATCTCGAGCGCCGGGGGCTACTTTAGCCCCCGCGTAGATCGATGATCACTTCTTCTCGGCTTCCGCAGCGGCCTCAGCGGCATCGCTGTCCGCCTTCTTACCGCGCTCGATCAGCTCGCGCACGCGGTTGCCGCCCTTCTTCCCGATCTTCTCGTAGAATTCCGGGCCATGCTTCTCGGCGGTGGTCTGACCGCCCTTCCGGCCGATCTCGCCGTAGAAATCGGGACCATACTTCTTCCGCGTGGCCTGGCCGCCCTTGTGGCCGATCTCCGTGTAGAAGTCCTTACCGTACTTCGCCTTCACCTTGTCGCCGCCGCGCTTTCCGGCTTCGGCGACGGTCATCTCTTTGCGCTCTTCCGAGTTATTGGCCATGGCTAGGTCCTCCCGTGGGGTGAGTCAGGTCAGCGTGCGGCCCCTACCCGGCAAGTGGGGCAGTAGCAAGCGAAGTTGGGTCGTTGGGCCATCTTTACCCCGACCACAGCGCCGCCAAACTCATTCAGCAAACGAACGGCATGTTGGCTTACCGCGCCTTGTTGCGCAGTACCACCAAGCCGGCGCTCTGAGGGGGCGCGTGCTAACCGGAAAGCGGCCCGAGCTCGTTGTTTGCCGCCGCGGCCGCGTAGGTGGCCCCGGCGAGCCGCCGGGCCGTGGCGGTCTCACTCTCCAGACCTATTGCACTTTCCGTGCCGATGCCGCCCGGCGGCGGCAGGACGCGGGTGACGAGCCCCAGTAGATCGGCAGTCAACCCGGGGAATAGGCCATGGAAGCGCACCGCGACCTCTGCAGCCAGGGACACGGTCACGGACGCGTCGCCTCGCCGGCAGGCGGCCACGATCTGCCGCGCGGCGCGTTCCGCGGGAACGGAGGAACCGGGAAGGGAGTCGGCGATGCTGAACCAGGTGTATTCCGCCTTGTGGCGTCCCTTGAACGTGGCCCGGAGCGGGCTTCCGGTCCGCATCAGGCCCGGGGTCACCGTGGTGACTCGGATGCCGTCTTTCGCCAGCTCGGCTCGCAGGCCCTCGGAGAGGCCGACCAGTGCGAACTTGCTGGCACAGTAGGGCAGCAGGTGCGGCACACTGATCCGTCCCCCAACGGATGCGATGTTCACGATTCGCCCGTCCCGCCGCGCCCGCATCTCCGGCAGCACCGCGGAGATCACCTGGAGCGGCGCCCAGAAGTGGATGCGCATGGCGGCTTCGTAGTCTTCCCGGGTCTGCACTTCCATCGGGCCGACCTGGATCTGCCCGGCGTTGTTGACGAGGACATCGATTGGCCCGAACCGCTGCCGCACGGAGGCAACCAGCGCTTGCACCTGATCCCTCTTGCCGAGCCCGCTCGAGGTCGTCCGCGTCGCGCGCGCAGAGCGCCAGCCGGGCACCCTCCTCCGCGAACTGCCGTGCGAGCACCAACCCAAGGCCCCGGGAGCCGCCCGTGATGAGCACGGTCTTACCCCGCAGCGCTAGCTCCTCACTGCGGCGCGCCAGACCCAGCGCCCCCAGCGCCAGTCCGACGCCCGCGGCGCCCCAAAGCAACTGCCGCATCGTCGAGTCTTTCATCACGCGCTCCCCGGGAGCTACTGAGTCCCTGAAGCTATTTGCCCCGTCCCTGCACGGCGCAAACGAGCCGTGACGGGCCGGCGCGCGGACGTGGGAAGGTGTCCGCGCGCAACTCCTGGAAAGTCACCGCAGAAGTATGTTTCCTTGGTACGCTGACCCCAACCCCTAACCGCCCGATGAGCTCTCCGTCTACCGTCCTCTCCGTGCTGCGCAGCGCCCGCCGCGAAGCACTCTTTGTCGCCGTCGTCTGGGTGCTCGCCTGTGCGCACACGGTCGGCTATTCGGCGCTGTTCGGCTACCGCCAGGGCGAGCCGCCGTCTCTCATCCTGGGGATCCCCTCCTGGGTGGTCTGGGGGATCTTCGCGCCCTGGACCATCGTCACGCTGATCACCTGCTGGTACGCCTTCTTCGGGATGCAGGACGAGGACCTGGGCGAGGATGCGCCGTCCTTCGGCGCCGGGGCAGAGGGAGCGGGTCATGCCTAACCTGTTGCCCCTGTTGGCGCTGGTAGCGATGATGGCCGCCTCGATGTGGATCGGGGTGACAGCCAACCGCGTTACGGAGAAGGGCGGCGGCTTCCTCAAAGGCTACTTCCTGGGAAACCGCGGCCTCGGCTCCTGGTCCATGGCGCTGACCGCCACCGTCATGAGCGGCGGCACCTTCATGGGCTTTCCCGCCTACGTCTACCAGCACGGCTGGGTGGTGGCGCTCTGGATTGCCAGCTATATGGTCGTGCCGCTCTGCACGTTCGCCGTGCTGGGAAAGCGGATGGGCCAGCTCTCCCGCATGACCGGCGCCATCACGCTGCCGGAGCTGCTGCGAGAGCGGTTCCAGAGCCCCGCGCTCGGCATCGTGGCCTCCGCGATGATGATCTTCATCCTCGCCTTCAGCCTCATCGCCCAGTTCAAGGGCGGCGCCGTCATCCTCCAGCAGGTGCTGCCGGGCTTCCCCGGGCTGGCGGACCAGGCCTGGGACATCAACGGCAGGTCTCCCGCCTTTATCTACGGCCTCGCGGTCTTCGCGGTGGTCGTGGTGAGCTACACCGTCTACGGCGGCTTCCTGGCGGCGGTGTGGACCGATCTCTTCCAGAGCGTCCTGATGGCCATCGGGGTGCTGATCCTGCTGCCTTTAGCGCTAATAAAGTCCGGAGGGTTGGAAGCGGGCACTGCGGCCGGCATCCAGGCCGTGGGGAGCGGCTACGCGTTCGGACCGGGCAGCGGCGACAAACCGTTCCTGCCGTTGGGGCTGGCCTTCTCGTTCTTCTGTATGTGGTCCATCGCGGGGATGGGGCAGCCGGCCACTCTGGTTCGCCTGATGGCCTTCCGCGACACGAAGACGCTCCGCCACGCGATGTTCCTGCTCGCGGTGTACAACGCGCTCATCTACATCCCGCTGATCCTGATCTTCATCTGCAGCCGCGCCATCCTGCCGGGCCTGAAGCAGCCGGACGAGGTGATGCCGCTGATGGCGCTCAAGGTAGCGCATCCACTGGTGGCCGGGCTGATCCTCGCGGCGCCTTTCGGGGCCGTGATGGCCACGGTGAGCGGCTACCTGGTCCAGATCTCGTCCGCCCTGGTGCAGGACGTCTACCATCGGCTCCGCCCGGACGCCTCCGAACAGACGCTGAAGCGGCTCTCTCATACTGGCATCATCGTCGTCGCGTGCATCTCCGGGTTCGGCACGATCTTCTCGCCCACGTTCCTCCAGGCGATCATCGTCTTCGCTGGTGGCGCCGCCGCCTGCGCCTACCTGGTTCCGGCGGTGATGGCGTCGTTCTGGAAGCGGAGCACGGCCCGCGGCGCCCTGGCGAGCATGCTCGGAGGGGTGCTGACGGTCCTTGGCCTCTACGCCATCGGCTGGATCACCATCCGGAACAACGCCTCCTGGGAGCCGATCTATCTGCTCGGCATCGCCCCGTTTGTCTGGGGGCTCCTGGTCTCCGTGGTGTTCGGCGTGGTCGGCAGCCTCACGGACACGCCGCCGACCGGGCGGGTGGTGGAGGAGCTGTTCCCGGCGGGCGAGGCGGGTTGATGGGTCACGCGGAGTCACGGAGAGAACGAAGGCTCCTGCTGGTTAGCCACACCTTGCGTTCACCGGGCATCGGCGGTATCAAGTAACGGTCTGCCTTGACGACACTCGAGCGTCACAGACCTTCTGTCCAGCGAGATAAATGGGGCCTGAAATGAAGCACTTGCTCTTCCAGACGATGATTGGGTTGGCGGTGGCCGGGATACTGCCGACGCTGGCTGCCGCGAAGGCCCCGATCGCCGCCGCCCTCCTCAGCGCCAAAGAGGCCGCGGCGCTGGTCGGTGGTCCTCTGGAGGAAGTCACCAAGTCCGAGACGAAGCCGGACGCGCAGAATGGGCGCGACCACAACACGATCTGCGGCTACTTCCCGAAGGGCTACAAGATCGCGGAGGCGGAGCGCCCGCCGGAGCGCGGCGTCGAGGTCTCGCTGCACACGTTTCCCTCGCCGGCAGAGGCCAAGCGGTTCTTCGGCTTCACCCGGGAAGCCGAGCAGGAAGCGGCCAAGACGATTCCCGGCGCGAAGCTCGTCCCGCTGAAAGGGGCCGGCGAGGCGGGCGTGTTATCGACCAAAACCCTCCGCCCGGAGCCGGACGCCCACTACCAGATCGGTATCGCCTCGTTCATCAAGGGCGCCACGATGGCGCAGGTGACGGTCTGGAAGCGCAAAGCCCCGGTAGACGCGATCGCCGCCGCGGCCGCGAAGCAGATCGCCGCGAAGCTGCCCTGAGCCGCTCCGCGAGGCGAGGACGAGCGGGCCGCTCCAGTCAACCAGCGGCCACGACCCAGGTACGACACCTCGAGCCCTGGCTCGCCGGGTACCGGCCTGACTGGAGAACGCGATGGCCTTCCTCGATCCGTCCCAGCGAGAGCGCTGCCCTTGCTGCGGCTACCTGACCCTCAGGGCGCGCGCCGTCTACGAGATCTGCGAGCTCTGCTGCTGGGAGGACGACGGGCAGGACGACCCGCGGGCGGACGAGGTCTGGGGTGGCCCGAACCACGGTTACTCGCTAACCCAGGCGCGGGAGAACTTTCGCCGCTACCTGGTGATGTACGAGCCGGAGCGGGATCGGCGGATCTGCGGCCCGGACAATGAGGCCGCGCGGGACGCCAAGCGCCTCCTGATCCACGCGTTTGAGCAGCTCGAGACGGCGTCTCCGGACGAGCGCCCGGCAGTAATCGCGGAGATCCGGACGCAGGAGCGCCGGCTCCGCCAGAACCTCAAAGAGCTGATCCGGGAGTACGAGGCAGCAGTGCGCCGGTCACGAGAGCTGTAAGCGGCACAATCTCTGGATGGCCTCGTGGGGGAAGCCCGGTGCGCTGCCCCCACGAGTAACTGCTAAATCCAGCCCTTGCGGTAGGCAGGGCGCGACAGGTAGCGCCGGGCGGAGCCGATGTTGGCGATCGACGCCGTCTTGACGTCCCACTCGATCTCGCCGCCGTCGCGGACCGCGATATTGCCCAGCAGCACGAACTCCGCGAGCGGGGCTGAGTAGTCGAAGTTGGAGCTCGGCGTGCCGCCGTTCACAATGCAGTGCGCCCACTCCGCCTGCGGATTGCCCGGCTTGGGGCTGCGGGTCTCCGTCTTCTTGATCTTCCCGCTCTCCATCTGCTTCTTCACGTCCGCGAAGCGCGCCTCCGGGTAGATGACCGGCTTCTCGCAGTACGCCTCGCCCTCGAAGATCACGCCTTCGTTGCCGACCAGCATCATCCCGCTGCTGGCCTTCTTGTACACGTCCTCCGGGATCCGCTCATCGCGCGGCGGCTTGTTCGGCTGGCCGTCCCGGTAGCCGTCGTGCCAGGTCACCTTGATCGCGGGGTAGCGGTCGTTGGCGGGGAAGTAGAACGAAAGGTTGGTCCAGACCGGCGCGTTTAGCTCCGAGATCGGGCCGCAATCGACCTTCACGCGAGGCGGCACCCGCTGACCGAGGATGTTGAACGTGGCGTCCATCACGTGGCAGCCCATGTCACCCAACGCGCCGGAGCCGAACTGCCACCAGCCGCGCCAGTTGAACGGGTGCACGGACTTCCGGTTTCCGCCCGGCACGTCGAACTCGAAGTAAGGCTCCTCGGCCTCGCTGCTCAGCCAGAGATCCCAGTTGAGCGTAGAGGGACAGGTAACCAACTGCTTGGTGAGCGGTCCCTGCGGCCAGATGGGGCGGTTGGTCCAGAGGTGGATCTCCTGCAGGTTGCCGATCGCCCCCTGCTCGACCCACTCTTTGGCCAGGCGCTGGCCTTCCATGGTGCGCCCCTGGTTGCCCATCTGGGTCACCACGCCGGCTTCCTTCGCCGCCTTGTGCAACTGGCGCACTTCCATGATCGTGTTGCACAGCGGCTTCTGCACGCAGACGTGCTTCTTGTTCTTGATCGCCCACATCGCGGCCACGTAGTGGGTGTGGTCCGGCGTGGAGACGATCACCGCATCGATGTCCTTGCTCATCTCGTCGAACATCTTGCGGAAATCCGCGTACATCGCGGGCGCCTTGGTGTCGGTACGGCCGGCCTGCTCGTAGGTCTTCGCCAGGCTCTTGGCGGCGGAGTCCAGGCGGGCGGAGTCCACATCCACCAGCGCCACGATGTTGTGCTCCTTCGCCACGTTGCGCATGTCCGACTCGCCCTTGCCCATGGCGCCGATCTGCGCGATGTTCAGGCGCTTACCGGCTGCGTCCTGGGCGTAGGAGGGGCGGGCCAGGGATCCGGCCGCAAGCCCGGCCGTCCCCAGGAGGAAGTGACGACGGTTAATAGGATGAGAAGACATGGACTGCTCCGGAATCGGGATCAGGTGGGGCGACGGTACCCCTAACCATGTAATCCATCGGTGAGAGGATGCCCTCCTGCGGCCGGGCGACGCAACCATCGCGGCGGGGATCGCGCAGCATCCGGTATTCGCGCGCGTGCCGGCGGTACCCGGCTCCGCCGTAGAGCGAACCGTTGTCACCTTGCGTTCTGTTGGCGCGGGCGGTATCAAGAAACAATCTGCGTTGATCGTTGACACAGACCTTGCCGATAGCGAGCCCGAAGAGAGGCCGGAACTGAAGCAGTTGCCCGCCCAGATGGCGGCGGTGATGTTAGCCGGTGCTCGTTCGGACGGGCGATCTGCGCGATTCGCAGAGGCGGCACCCGCCGACGGCCCCTTGTCTCCGAAATGCAACACTGCGTTCCATCCCTGCGAAGGACCGTCACCTGGTAGCAGCTCACGTCCTGAAGCTCGGAAGAAACGGGGGTGACAGAAGCGGAACGCCCCCACTCTAGCGACTACCTACTCGCCGTGTGCTACTCAATCACCGATATAACCGCATCAAGCCCCGGAGTACTCCTCGACGATCCCTCGGAAGTCGAGTTGCTCCGGCAAACCCTGACCGAGGCCGTGGTGCTGCTTGACGCCAAAGGGCCCGACGCTGCCCTTCGGCATCTTCGGCAAGGCCGAACCGGAGCAGAGAATCGCTGCAAGGCGCAGCCCGAGCGGCGTGCGAATGTGCGCCGGCGGTGGGACCTGGCGATCGAAGGCATCAACGTGCTGGTGGGCCGCAGCAACGGGGACGATGATGGGGGCGGATAGTCCCCAATCACGCTCCGCAGGCGCGCCCGGGGCAGCGATGGGGCGACCACCGATCGCGGCCTGAAGCGCTCGCGGGAGGTGGCCGCCGAGGTGCCCGGCTCCACGCTGAAGCACGGCGCGCCGCCGGCAGGGCGGGATCAGGCGAGCATGTCCCACATCACCTCGCCGCCCTCCACCAGCGGCATCGGCCGCTGCTGCGGGTCCAGCATCGTGCTGTGTGGGTCAATACCGAGCAGGTGGTAGATCGTGCACAGCACGTCTTTGGGGGAGACCGGGCGCTCGTCCGGATAGGCGGACTGGGCGTCCGTTTTGCCGATCACTGCACCCTTCTTGATGCCCGCGCCGGCGAAGAGGTTGCAGTAGGCGTTGGACCAGTGCCCGCGCCCACCGCCGCCCTGTGGGCCCTGCCCGTCCTGACCGGAATCCATCTTCGGGGTGCGGCCGTGCTCGCTCATCACGCAGACCAGCGTGTCGTCCAGCCGGCCGCGGTCTTCCAGGTCGCGCATCAGCGCGTCGAAGGCCGCGTCGAAGCCGGGGCACAGCTCGGTCTTCAGCCGGTTCTCCAGGAACACGTGCGTGTCCCAGGCAGAGTTTCCGAGGTTGTACTCATCCCAGAAGACCGTGACGATCCGCGCGTCCGCTTCCACCAGCCGCCGGGCGGCCAGGGTCGCCTGGCCGAAGAGCGTCATGCCGTAGGCCTCGCGCACCTTCGCGGGCTCCGCCTGTACGTTCATCGCGTTGCGCAGCGGCTCGGAGGTGAGGAGGTTCATGGCGAGCTGCTGGGACCGGCTCCACGCCTGGACATCCGCCGTCTCGTCCAGCCTGCGGCGCTGGAGGTCGAACTGTTCCAGCAGCGAGTGCAGGCGGTTCAGCCGGTCGAGGCTCAGCTCTCGGGCCTGCTTTCCGGCCGAGAACGTGAAC
>JAJFMS010000185.1 GCA_020696885.1 Armatimonadota bacterium
CCCCTGAGTTCCCCCGCCGGGCCAACCCCTTCCTCCGTCGCGGGCGCTCTCTGGGAAGCTGGGGGCGAGTAAGAGAATGAGAACGAGAATGATTCTGGGCGCAGACCCATGCCGCCAAGCTCTCACCCTACCTGAGCACCTGAACACCTGAACACCTGAACACCTGAACGAGCGCAGGGAAGCCACAATCCACCCGCAGAACGTCCAGGTGCGAGCGGGCTTCCGCTCAACGCTTCAGCATCGGGACGAAACAATGAGCGAAAACAAGCTTCGAGTTGGTGTGATCGGCATGCGGGCCATCGGGAACACGCACGCCGAGGCTTACAAAACGGACGCGTTGTCCGAACTGGCGGCGGTCTGCGACATCGACCGCGCCCGCGCGGACGAGGCCGCGGCGAAGTGGGGAGTGCCCGCCTTCTACAGCGTGGCGGAGATGCTCGCGAACGTGGAGATGGACGCGGTGAGCGTCACCACCGGCGGCTTCGAGAACGGCAGCGCGCACTACGAGCCGGTGATGGAGTGCTTCGCCGCCGGCAAGCACGTGCTGTGCGAGAAGCCGCTCTCGAACAATATCGAGCACGCCCGGGAGATGGTGCGCGCCGCCCGCAAGCAGGAGCGGTACTTCGGCGTCAACCTGAACCACCGGTTCGTGCCGCCCGCCGCCAAGGCCCGCAAGTGGATGGACGAGGGGAAGCTGGGCCAGCCGCTCCTCATCAACATGACGATGTGGATCGACAACCCCAACGAGACCTCGCCGTGGTTCCACCTCCGGGCGCTGCATCCCCACTCGATCGACATCATGCGCTACTTCTGCGGCGACGTGAAGCGGGTCCAGGCGTTCGCCAACCACGCCCCAAAGGCCGATGGCGGCGAGCGGGTCTGCTGGAGTAACGCCCAGATCAACATGGAGTTCGCCAACGGGGTGGTCGGCCACCTCACCGGCAGCTACGACGCGGCCCCTAAGCACAACCTGGAGCGGTGCGAGGTGATGGGCACGGAGGGCCGCTTCGTGCTGGACAACTGCTTCGTGGAGCTCACCTTCTACCCCCGCCGCGGGGACGAGCTCACCGTGGTGCGCAACAGCATCATGGGCGGTGTCACCGGCTTCAACGACACCTTCCGCTGGCGCATCCACCGCTGGCTGGAGCAGGTAACCGCCGGCGCCCCGCACAGCGAGATCGACGCCAGCGGCGAAGACGGCCTCGCCGTGCAGGAAGTGATCGAGGCGGCCATCCGCTCCATCGAGAACGGCACGGTCGAGACGGTCCCCACGTTGGAGTGATGGAGTGATGGAGTGATGGAGTGATGGAGTGATGGAGTGATGGAGTGATGGGCTGCCGGTGCGGCCTTCGGCCGCGACTTCCCGCCGGCTGGGTGCCGCAGCCGTGGGGCTGCTGGCGGCGGGCTGCGGCCCGCGGGAGGGTGGCTCCCCAGACAGCACGGCGCCTGCCACCGGCACGGGAGCGAGCGCCCCTCCGGCCGGTGACAAGTTCCTGATCGGGATGTCCCAGGCGAACAAGGGTGAGCCGTGGCGGCAGGCGATGAACGACCAGATCGAGGCCGCCGCGAAGAAGTACCCGGAGCTATCCCTGGTCTTCGCGGACGCTGCGCAGGACAGCAAGAAGCAGGGCTCGGACGTGGAGAACTTCATCCAACAGGGCATCGACCTGCTGATCATCTCGCCGAACGAGGCGGCCCCGCTCACCGACCCGGTCGCAAAGGCGTTCGACCGCGGCATCCCGGTGATCGTGCTGGACCGAAAGGTAGACGGCGACAAGTTCACCATGTGGATCGGCGCGAACAACGAAAAGATCGGCGAGCGTGCCGGAGAGTACGTGGCGAAGTGGGCTAAGGACAACAACCGCAAGCCGGCCCAGGTGCTGGAGCTCCGCGGCCTCGAGGGCTCGACACCAGCCAAGGAGCGTGGGGATGGGTTCCGCAAGGGGCTGAAGTCCAACCCGGACGCGGAGATCGTGGGGAGCCAGAATGCGGACTGGCTACGCGAGAAGGCGGTCTCCGTCTCGCAGACGATGCTGAAGGCGAAGCCGGACGTGGACGTGATCTACGCGCACAACGACCCGATGGCCGAAGCCGCGATCATCACCGCCCAGAACGAAAAGATGGACATGAAGAAGCTGCTGGTGGTGGGGATCGACGGCCTGCCCACCGCGGACGGCGGGATCAAGTCCGTGATGGAAGGGCGGCTGGACGTCACTTACGTCTACCCCACCGGCGGCGCCGAGGCGATCGACTGGGCCATCCGGATCCTCAAGAAGAAGGAGAAGCCGCCGAAGGAAGTGGTGCTGGAGACCCAGGAAGTCACCGCCGCGAACGCCGCGGACGTGTACAAAGAATTCGGCGGGGCGTAGCACGATGAAGCCAACCATCAACCAGCGCGGGTTGATCCTCGCCTTCGGGCTCGCGGCCGCATTGCTGGTGCCGGCGGGCGCGCGAGACTCGAACCCGGTGGGCACGCTCGGCGGGCTCGGCTCGCTGGCCCGGCCCCGGGAAGGCACGCCACTGCACGAGAGTAGCTGGGATCGGAAGGGCGGCAACGGCGACCTCCGGCGCGTGGGTCCCGGCGAGACGCTCACGCTCCTGGACCACAAGGGCGCGGGCATCATCCGCCGCTTCTGGGTGACCATCGCGCCCCGCTCGGAGATGTCGATCCACCGGCAGGCGATCCTCCGGATGTACTGGGACGGCGAGTCCACGCCCAGCGTGGAAGCCCCGATCGGGGACTTCTTCGGCGTGGGGTTCGGCGAGCAGAAAGACTACATCTCGCTCCCGCTCAACGAGACCAGCGGCGGCTACAACTGCTACTGGCCGATGCCGTTCCACAAGTCGGCGCGCTGGACGCTCACCAACATGAGCAAGGCGACGATTGACGCGTTCTACTACAACATCGACTTCACCGGCTACAAGAGCATCCCGAAAGACCTGCGCCACTTCCACGCGCAGTGGCGCCGGGAGAACCCCACCACGCCCAACCGGAACTACACCATCCTGGACGCCGTCGGGAAGGGCCACTTCGTCGGCGCGGCACTCTTCATGCAGAACCGGCGCGGGCGCGGCCTCGGCTTCCTGGAAGGCGACGAGATGATCCACGTGGACGGCGAGGAGAAGCCGTCGATCATCGGCACCGGCACGGAGGACTACTTCTCCAGCGGCTGGTACTACGACCGCGGTCTCTACTCCGCCCCGTTCCACGGCATCAACTTGAAGGACACGCTGCTGGGCCGGGTGAGCACCTACCGGTGGCACATCGAAGACGCGATGCCGTTCAAGAAGTCGCTGAAGGTCACCATCGAGCACGGTCACGCCAACGACCACGAAGGCGACTACTCCAGCGTGGCCTACTGGTACCAGACGGAGCCGCACGCGCCGTTCCCGGCGTTCCCCAGCAACCCGGACCTGCTGCTCCCGTTCGTGCCGCCGCCCCCGCTCAAGATCCAGGGCGCCATCGAAGCCGAGAGCCTGCTCCGTACCGTCAAAGTCACGGCCGGGCCGTTCGATGTCCAGGACATGTCACCCTGGCTGGGAGACTGGAGCGGCACCGAGCAACTCTGGTGGCGACCCGCCGTGCCGGGCGCGGTGCTGACCGCCAGCCTGACCGCTCCTGCCGATGGGGATTACGAGCTGACCGGCTACTTCACCCGCGCCAAGGACTACGGCAACATCCAGGTGCTGGTAAACGACGCGCAGGTAGGGCCGGAGGTGAACCTCTTCGACCCGGACGTAAAGCCCACCGGCGCGATCCCCCTGGGTAAGGTCCGGCTCAAGCAGGGCGCGAACCCACTGCAGATCCGCGTGAGCGGCAAAGACACCCGCTCCGGCGGCTACTTCGTCGGCCTGGATGCGTTCGTCCTCAAGCGACTACCGTAGAAACTGGGGAAAACGAGGAAACGGGGAAATGGGGAAGCGCAGCGCGACGCGTCCTCATTTCCCCACTTCCGTCATTTCCTCGTTGTCTCGTCACGCGGTAACTGTCCGCGCGACGCGGGAGTCGCTCGATCCGGCCCGCAGCGACACAACGAACTCGAAGACCAGCGGCTTCGCACCGGCGGTGCTACCTTCCGGGGTGATCTCCACGTGCTGGATGATCACCGGCTGCTTGTTCAGCACCGTCAGCACTCCGACCACCTTCATCCGCTTGTCGCCGCCTGGCTCTGCCAGGAAGACCAGCTTGCCGCCATCGTCCTGGTAGCCGCCCTTCACGGGGCGCGTATTGGGCAGGGTGTCGCAGGAGCTGTAGAAGAACTTGTCTTTGCCGTCGAACTCCCAGATGGAGCCGCGGATGCACTGCTCGATGTCGGCCTTCCGGTCCGTGCCGCCTTCCACGATCTTTACGTCCAGCACCTCACCCGCCACGAGGACCAGCCCGGACTGGGCTTCGTCGGCCCCAGCCTGGGCCAGCGCGGCCCGCAGCGACGCCGACCGCACGAACGAGCCGGGCGAACCCTGGGCACTGCCGGCGGTACCCGCAAGGACGCACAATGCTGCCAGAGAGCCGACCCACCAGCGACCTACACTCCCGAACCTCGACATAGTTATTCTCCAGCCCCGCCGCCGGCGAGGTTAGAACCAGAGGAAGCACTGGAGCGCTGACGAGTGGATCAGTGGCAGACCGCGGCCGTAAGGCCGCACCGGGCGCCCACTACTCCCACACTCCACTACTCCAATACCCCGCTCCGGTCGAACGGCCGCTAGCTCGGGTTTTGCGAGCAATCTGTGTAACGACTATCCCCCGACTGTTGGGTGGCTTTACCCAGGCCCGTGTGTTTCGATGCCCCGGTTTCCCCGCCTTCGCCGGAGAGCGGCGGATCACGGGCCGAAGCTGCTAAACGGACTGCCCCATGCGCAATGAGGCCACCTGCGGGTCTTGCCGTCGATACGAGGTTGACGACGACGCCCCTCCCTTAAGCCGGACTGAGCGATGAGACCGGGGGACAAGGCGGCCCCCTCATTCCGGCCGAACGAGCCTGCCATCCTCAACGAGAGCCAACCAAGATCTCGCCGCTGCTATCGCGAGGCGCTTTACGGGGCAGGGAGGGATTTACCGCCTCTCTGATCCGCGCGGGCGGAGGGCGGACCGATTTTGGCGTGGGCTTCCGAGGGACTTTTTCCGCGTCGTCCTGGCCTTCGCGAACAGCGAAAGGGTCGCGTGAAAGCCTCGCTCCCGAGCGATGCTTGCAGCGGTGCGGCCCCTGGCGTCCCGGGCATCCGGATCCGCGCCATGCTCCACCAGCAACCTCGCCATCCCGGTCAGCTCATAGGGATACTTCGCGCCGGGGAAGCCCTGGTTGATGTGATTGTCGACCGCCGCCATCAGAGCGGTTCTGCCTTCCCAGCCCCGCTGGTCGACGTCGGCGCCCGCTTCGAGCAGGGCTCGCGCCGAGTCCGTATTGCCACCGGCGGCGGCACGGATCAGGGCGGTCACCCCGCCGTTGTTCTTAACGCCCGGATCGGCGCCGCGCTTGAGCAGCAGCTTAACCACGGACACGTCATTGACGGCGGCCGCCTCAATCAGGGCAGTGCACCCGAAGCGATCCCGCACGTTGATATCCGGAACGCCCGCCGCCAGGAGGGCCTGGACGCGGCCCGAGCTATGATGGCGAGCGGCCTCAACCAGGGGCACGTCGCTGTGTGGTTTTGCGGCGGCTTTTCCGGTCGCTCGCGCGGTGCCACCCACGATGCTCACAGCGATCAGCGCGCCTGTTCCAAGAAAGCAGCACCTGCGCATCATGCCGTCCTCCGATCGATCGCCAACCCCTGCTCGAGTCAGCGAACCATTCACACCGCGTAATTCCCTGGGGAGCACGCGACGTTCCTTCAGTATCATTTCACCCGCCGCATCCGTGAGGACGCATGCCACCCGCACACGGCGTTGCTCCTCGCACAGGTATGCTCAAGCCGGGGAACTCACGAGCGTCACGCTGGTTCGCGGTTCGGGATACCATTCGCTACGGAGGCAAACCCATGGCAACCCGACGCGAGTGCATCCAGATGGCGGCGTTCTTCCCCGGCAACCTGGGGTGGCGGCAGTCCAACGCCGCTGGTGAGATCCATGCGCGATGAGGTGAGATGGGAGCGGATGTTCCCGGACGAGCTGGAAGTGGCGTTCGCGCGTTGTCCGGTGGCCTACTTCCCCTACGGGCTCTGTGAGCCGCACGGCCCCCAGAATGCCGTGGGTCTGGATGCGCTCAAGGCGCACGGCATCGCCTGCGCCGCGGCCAGGGCGCACGGAGGCATCGTGGCTCCGGCGGACTACTGGCACATCCATGAGCTGGGCAACTACGCCTGCTGGGCGGAGCGGACCGTCGGCCAGGTGGACCGGAGCTGGCTCACCTGCATGCCGCCCTGGCAGCACTTCCGCAACGTGCTGTACCACGTGCGCATGGCGGACCGCCTCGGGTTCAAAGCGGCGATCTTCCTCACCGGTCACTACGGCCCGAACTGGCAGGACCTCAAGTCGCTGCTGGACTGGGTGCAGCCGCACGTGGGCACCCGCCTGTTCGGGCTGCCGGACTTCGAGGCGAACCAGCCCGGCTTCGACGGCGACGGCGCCTCGGGCGACCACGCCGGCAAGGTGGAGACGTCCCTGCTCTGGGCGTTGGAGCCGGAGTGCGTGGATCTGTCCCGCCTGCCGGCGCCCGACGCCCCCGGACCACACTTCGCCATGGGCGCCAGCGCCCCCGAATCGAACCGCCGGACCGGTGAGCGGATGGTGGCGGACGAAGTCGCCTGGCTCGGGAAGAAGGCTTGTGAGCTGCAGGAGGAGTACGACCGGCTGCTCCCAAGCCACCGTCTGCAGACCTTCGAGGACGTGGAGGTGGTGTGGGAGACGGTTGTCCGTCCGCGGATCACTGAGTTGAAGACCATGAACCAGTTCCCCGAGGGGCGAGAACCCCCGCCAGAGGGATCGGTCTGGCACGCAAACTGGCGCATTCCTGCCCGCGGCTGACTGCCGCCGCGTGCATTCCATGCTGCAAGCGAAGTCGGAGACGGCGAACGAGCAGGCGTCTTGTAAATGGTGATCAGTGATGCGTAACGGCTCTCTCCCCTTACGCATTACGAATCACGCTTTACGGCCCCGCACGGCCCATCCAGTTCGTCTCACGTCTTCAGCCCCGATTGCAGGCCCGGACCGTGAAACGCGCCGTGGGCTGCCGTGGGCTGCCCTGCCCCTTGTCCAATCTTCGTTCAACAGCTATCATCTCGATGTTCGAAGCGGTCTAAGTACCAGCAAGCGGGCAGAGATCCCGTCACCGAACGCCAGTTCAGGAGCCGCCCATGCCCCAAGATCACTCCGGCACGCAGTTCCGGCCGGAGGCCCTGCGAGAGTTCGCTGAGGCTGCCTTCCGCGCCGTGGGCGTGCCGGCGGCGGACGCGTCCATCACGGTGGATAACCTGATCGAGGCGAACCTCCGCGGAGTGGACACCCACGGGATTACCCGGGTGCTCGTGCCTTACATCCGCCGCATTCAGAAGGGGATGATGCTCCCGGTCACGGAAACCACCGTGGTACGCGAGCGCCCCGCTACCGCGCTGCTGGACGGCGGGAACGGCGTCGGGCAGGTCATCGCCGCGCGAGCGATGCGCCTCGCGATCGAGAAGGCTTCCGTTGCCGGCTGCGGCTGGGTGAGCGCCTTCCACAGCAACCACTTCGGCGCGGCCGCCTACTACGCGCAGATGGCCGTGGAGCGGGACATGGTCGGGATGATCGCCACCAACGGCCCCGCCGCCGTGGCTCCCTGGGGCGGCCGCCAGCCGATCCTCTCCACCAACCCGATCGCCTACGCCGTTCCGGCCGGCAGCGAGCCGCCGGTGATCCTGGACATGGCCACCACCGTGGTCTCCCGCGGCCGCATCAACCTCTTCGCCAAGCAGAACCTCGAGATCCCGCAGGGCTGGGCCCTGGATGAAGACGGCCGCCCCACCAACAACCCCCTGGCCGCGCTTCGAGGTACCCTGCTGCCCCTGGGCGGGTATAAGGGTTATGGACTCTCGCTGGTGGTGGATCTCCT
>JAJFMS010000186.1 GCA_020696885.1 Armatimonadota bacterium
ACATTCTAAACGGTCGGGTCATCGCTCGCTGTCTGCACTGCGGGGAGGCTCAGAGACGTGTCGGATAGCTGCTTGATCTGTGACCGGGTTGGGACGTGGCGGGCCGGGGAGAACCCCTACTTCGTCCACGAGTTCGAGCACTCGCTTCTGGTGGTCGGCGACCATCAGTTCCATCGAGGCTACTGCCTGGTGCTGCTCAAGGAGCACGTCCGAGAGCTGCACGAGCTCAATCCGGACGTGCAGGGTCAGCTCTGGCAAGAGGTGATGCAGGCTGGGCGGGCGGTGGTGCGGGCGTTCCAGCCGTGGAAGATGAACTATGCCTGCTACGGCAACGCGGAGCCGCACGTCCACTGGCACCTGTTTCCGCGGTACGATAGGGAGCCGGATCACACTCGCAACCCGTGGCTGCACTCCGCCCGGTTCAAGGATCACCGGATCTCGCAGGAGTCTGCTGAGCAACTCGCTGCTCGGGTGCGGAGCAGCCTGCTTTGTGAGCCCTGACCCCGGTAGGCGGGAAATGCGTCATTACGGGGAGTAGAGACCACTAACGGGGCCGGAGTAATCGAGTGATGGGGAACTGGAGTGATGAGGGCCGCGGCCGACGAGCCCCGGCCCTCGCTGATGTGTAGATAGCAGTCCCGGTCTCGCCGGCGTTACGCCGAGCCGAGGAACGAGTTGTCGCTGCGAGCCCGGTCCAGTACCACGCTGGCGACGTTGCGGCCCAGTATCAGCCCCTGCTCGTTGTCACTCCGGAAGTGGATGCCACCGTAGAGGCGGGAGACGGCAGCCTGCTCGGCCGCTTCTCGGAACCGGACCTGGTTCCCGAAGGCATTCTGGGTCTTGTGGCCGGGGAAGAGGAACTCCAGCACTTCCGCGGCCGCGCCGGAGAAGGTGGAGTGCCCGGAGACGTAGGTCGGGAACGGCGGGGTCGTCAGCACGGACGTCCACGTCGGATCGTAGAACGACCGCCCGCTCATCGTCTGGATGGCCGTGATCGGCCGCACCGTCCAGTAGAAGAACTTACTGTCCCAGCACGCGATGGCGCTGTCTGCCATCGCCACGGAGAATAGCGCCATCGCCCGGGCTGCCCGCGGGGCGCTGACGCCGGACTGCTCGGTCCGCTCGATCGCCGCGGTCATCCAGTGTCCGGGTGGGGTGTTGGTACCGGGATCGTCCGCCCAGTAGAGCGCGATCTGCTGCTGCTGGGGGGTGAGGTTGTCGACCGTGTTCTTCACCTCGGCGGCTTCGTTCAGGAACGTCGGTGACGGGAAGGTGCCCTGGAGCGCGGGAGGCGCGGCGGGGCGGAACTGATCGCCGGACTCCAGCAGCCAGGGGTTCCAGGAACCGGCAAGCGGGAGGACCGGCGGAAAGACAAACCCCGGTGCCGTCGGAACCCAATACTGGGGTCCGAGAGGCCGTCCGGGCTGGGTGGTGGTATTCCAGACCGCGGCGGCCCCGTCCGTGGAGCCGCGTCCGGCCGCAAAAAAGCCTACTGCCTGGCCTAGCAGCAACCCGGCTTCCACGTCGCTGCGATGGGCTGCGCCCGCCCACATCCGGGAGAACGCGGCGGCGTTAGCGGCCTCGTCGAACGTCATGGTCACGCCGAGGAGGGTGACGGTCTGGGACGGCCAGAGGAAATTGAGCACCGTAGAAGCGGCCGCGGCTACCGCAGCATGCTCCGAGACATACGCCGGCAGCGCTTTGTGCACGTTGGACAATAGCCGGATATGCTTGGTCTCACGGGCCGGCTGCGCGCGCTTATAGCGGAACTTGGCGCTCCACGAAGCGGTCACCGCATCCTGGATGGCGGTATTCAGCAGCGCCATCGCGCGGGCCGCCAGCACCGGGTTGGTGCTGTTCTCCCGGACCTTCTCCAGCAGGATCTTGGACCACTGCGTCACACCACCCTGCGGATCCCAGTACGCGATAAGCGCCTGCTGCTGCGCGGTAAGCGACGACTGGATCCCCTGGATCTCCAGCAACTCGGCGCGGTTCTGCGCGGAATTCTTCTTTGGCGGACCCGCCGGCACCATGCCGGGGACGGACGGCAGGAGCCAGGTCTGCCAGGTGCCGGCCTGGATATCCAGCGCGGCACGCTTCCGCGTGGAGTTCGGTTTTGGCGGTACCACCGCTGCCCCGGCCGTCGCGGAGAGGGCGAGCGAGGCTGCGCCCGCCGCGGAGAGACGCAGGAGGTCGCGTCGAGTGAGCGTCCGGTCGAGACTGGCTGGATCGTGCATAAGCGGTTACCGCGGGTTCTCCGGAAGGCATTACCGCGCCTTCCGGCTCGGGTCGATCTGGTAAGATAGGGAGGACCCTGCCTACAGGAGTGAGCGAGCAAGGGACAACGTAACAAGCGAACGTCTAATGTCTGTTCTAACGCAACCGGACGACCCGGCGCAACCCACCTGGTCCCGCCGAGCGCCAACGGCGCGGATCGTCGAGGTCTTCAGCAGCATTCAGGGAGAAGCCGAGCTGGTCGGTGTTCGCCAGATATTTCTGCGCTTGTTTGGCTGTAACCTCCGTTGCTTGTGGTGCGACAGTCCGGAGACGCTGACCGCGCCGAAGGGACCGCTGCTGCCCGGCCGGGCGGAACTGACGCCGGGAGGTGCAGACTTCGCGCCGCTGCCGAACCCCGCCACGCTGGAGGCGGTGCTGGACGCGGTCGCCCGGCTCGCGCGCGTGCCGCATCACTCCGTCAGCATCACCGGGGGGGAGCCGCTGCTCCACGTCCGCTTTCTGGAGCGGCTGCTGCCGGAGCTGCAGCGGCGTGGGCTGCCCACCTACCTGGAGACGAACGGGCTGCTGCCCGGCCACCTGGAGCGGGTGGTGGACGCGGTCGACTGGATCTCGATGGACCTCAAGCCGCCCTCGTGCACGGGTGACCCGCTGCCGGATTGGTTGGAGCGCCACGCGGCGTTTCTGCAGGTGGCACAGGGTGGCCGGAAGCCACCCCGACTGTTCCTGAAGCTAATCGTGAGTGCGGACGCGCTGGAGGCGGAGCTGCGCGCCGCGTTCCGGTTAGCCGCCGAGGCCGCGCCGGGCGCCGGGCTCACGCTCCAGCCGGTGACGCCGTTCGGCAGGGTGGTACAGGCCCCGACCATGGCGGAGATGCTCCGATGGCACGAGATCGCCAGCGAATACGTGGGCGAGGTACGGGTAATCCCGCAGCTTCACAAGCTGATGAACGTGCTCTGAAAGACCTGCGGGCTGGCAGGCCGGCGCGCCGGCCCCCAATTGCTGCTCTGGTGCCACCGAGAGCCTAATCAGAAAGCCGTGCGCCGTGCGCGATCGGGTCGAAGCCGTCGGGCCAGTGCGTGTCCCGATCGAACCGGGTGCCGGAAAGCTTGGCCTCCGTCAGATCCGCGCCGGTAAGGTCCGCGTGCCCAAGCCAGGTGCCGCGGAGATTCGCCCGCTCGAGACGAGCGTCCCGCAGGTCGGCGTTGTACAGGTTGGCGTAGGACAGGTCGGACCCACGCAGGTTTGCGCCGCGGAAGGTGGTCCCGAAGAGATGGGCTCCGTGGAGGTCCGCCGCCGCCATCTCCGCGCCGCTCACGTCCATCCCGGCAAGGTCGGCCAGGCCCAGGTCCGCCCCCTTCAGGTTAGCGCCGGCCAGGCCCGGAGTGCGGATGGTCGTACGGTTCAGGTCCGAGCCCGCAAACACATCTGCGTCAACGCGATGCAGCACGCGGCCGGTATCTTTGTGCTTAATCTCGATCATAAGGGTAACTCACTAATATTCGTGGACGGAAGTTACTGGCCGGGCAAGTAGGCCAGCGATGGTGCTAAGTTCGGCCAGGGGCTTGCACAGCCGATTCTACACCCGGAAGCCGCTGGTCCAAACCAGGGACCCGGCAAGCGTGGCGCAAGTTCCGTCGGCAGGGCCGCCAAAAAAAGCCCTGCAGATTTCGGCCCGCTGCCAATAATTAAAATGCGTTTCGGTTGCTGACACTCCTTTCATCGGGGACGGCCCATATCAGGGCCGTCCCTCTTTTCGTCTGGGCGGATCAGGCGTTCAGGTGTTCGGGTGTTCAGGTGTTCGAGAAGGAACCGCAGCATCGCACGTCGTGAGCGTGGAGCTTCAACCTGGCGCTTCAACCTGGCGCTATATCCCGCTCCGGTCCCCGACACGCCACCAACAAAAACGCCCAGCCCATCATCGTCTCGGGTTTCTCCTGAAAACCTGAACACCTGAAGACCTGAACGCCGTTCCCGTTCCCCCTTCCCCCATGCTCCGGTTTGCGTTACAATCAGGGCGGTTTCAAGTGCAGTCGGAAACTTCCAACATGCCAGGCTTCTCCGGTCCGAGTCCGGACCGACCAGACCGATCCTCGCGGCGCGTGTGCCACCACGCGAAGGACGTCAACCTCTAGCCCGGCGCGGCCCTCCAAATGGGCGGCGCCGGGCGTAACCGGTGTCGTCCGCCGTTCCCAGGGGGCTCCCCAACGGCTGCCCGCTAGCGACGGGCCGCGACTCGACTCTCCGCCGCCCGCCGGCCGGCCCCTTCCCTGGTGTGCCCGCATCGCGCGCGTCCGGACCTTAAGATCAGGATTTTGAAATGGTGAATCGAACCCATGGTGCGGGCACGCTCCGCACCGAGCAGATCGGCGAAACGGTGACCCTGGCGGGTTGGGTCCGCCGCCGCCGCGACCAGGGTGGGGTGATCTTCATCGACCTCTGGGACCGCAGTGGCCTGGTGCAGACCGTGTTCGACTCCAGCTCGTGCCCGGACGCTCACGCCGTGGCGGACCAGTGCCGCGGCGAGTTCGTGCTAACGGTGACCGGGCGGGTACGCCACCGGCCCGAGGGAACGGTCAACCCGAAGCTGGCTACCGGCGAGGTCGAGGTCGAGGTACAGTCCGCGCAGATCCTCAACGCCTCCAAGACCCCGCCGTTCCAGGTGACCGAGGAGCGCATTGCGGAAGAGATCCGGCTGGAGCATCGCTACATCGACCTGCGCCGCGCCAAGATGCAGACGAACCTGGAGCTGCGCCACCGGGTGACCCTGGCCGCGCGCAACTTCCTCAGCGAAGAGGGGTTCTGGGAGATCGAGACGCCGTGTCTCATCCGCAGCACGCCGGAAGGCGCGCGGGACTACGTGGTGCCCTCCCGGGTGCAGCCCGGCCATTTCTACGCGCTGCCGCAGAGCCCGCAGCTCTTCAAGCAGATGCTCCAGGTGAGCGGCGTGGAGAAGTACTTCCAGATCGCCCGCTGCTTCCGGGATGAGTCGTCTCGTGCGGACCGGCAGCCGGAGTTCACCCAGATCGACATGGAGATGTCGTTCGTTACCCAGGACGATGTTTTCGGCGTCTGGGAGCGGCTGATGCAGCGGCTCTGGAAGGTGGGGATGGACGTGGACCTCACGCTGCCGTTCCCCCGGATGAGCTACGCCGAGTCGATGGCCCGCTACGGATCGGACAAGCCGGACACCCGCTTCGGAATGGAGCTGACCGACTTCGGCGACATCTTCGCGGACGCCGAGCTGCGGGTGCTGCGGAACGCGCTCGCGAGCGGCGGCCAGATCAAGGGGATCGTGGCGCCGGGCTGCGGCGGCTACAGCCGCAAGCAGATCGACGACCTCACGGCGCTGGCCCGGCAGTTCGGCGCGGGCGGGCTCGTCTCCATCATCCTGGAAGAGGGGACCTACCGCTCCAGCATCCAGAAGTACCTCTCGCCGGAGCAGGTCGAGGCGATTAAGGCCCGCACCGGCGCCACCGACGGCGACCTCCTGCTCATCGTGGCCGACAAGCCGAAGGTCGTCGCGGACGCCCTGGGTCGGCTGCGCCTGCATCTCGGTAACGAGCTCGGATTGATCGACCCTAGCAAGTGGAACTTCCTCTGGGTGCTGGACTTCCCGCTCTTCGAGGAGGGCGACCACGGGCTGGAGCCGATGCACCATCCGTTCAGCCACCCGAAGACGGAAGAGGACCTGAAGCTCCTGTACGAAGACCCGATCCGCGTGACCGCCACGCTCTACGACCTGGTGGCGAACGGTGCGGAGACCGCCAGCGGCAGCATCCGCGTACACAACGCTGAGACGCAGCTTCGCGTGCTGGAAGTGATCGGGATCAACCGCGAAGAGGCCTGGAAGCGGTTCGGGTTCATGCTGAACGCGCTTACCTATGGCGCGCCGCCGCACGGTGGGATCGCGTCCGGCCTGGACCGCATCATCATGCTTATGGCCGGCGAGGACAACATCCGAGACGTCATCGCCTTCCCGAAGGCCGCCAGCGGTTACGATCCGATGCTGGACTGCCCGGCGCCCCTCGAGACCGAGCAGCTCGCCGAGCTCCGGCTGGCGGTGCTCCCGCCCGAGGAGTCGGACGCCGAGGAGGGGTAGGCACGGTTAATGCGTAATCCGTAATGCGTTGAGAACAGCCGCGAGAGCGGTCCCTGCGCATTACGGATTACGCATTCCCGTTCTATGTCCGACCAGCTCAAGTTCGATCTCGGGTTACCATCCGCTCCACAGCCGCTGGCGGCAGCAGCCCCGCCGCCACCTCCTCGCCGGCAGGCGGCGCCGAAGCCGGCCCCGGCTCCTCGCCCCCCGAAGCCGGAGCCGTTCCACTACACCCGCGCACTGCAGGAGGTGGTAAACGACGTGGTGGCCACGTTGGAGGAGCTGAAACACGTAGACCTCAACCACGTGCTCCTCTCCATCGCGCAGGCGCGCCAGTCCAGCAAGCACGGCGTGTACGCGAGCTGCTTCGCGCTGCGGTTCGAGGGTGGGGCGCCCGAGACGCTGCACCGGAACCGCACCTTCCGAATGCCGGAGCTGCGGCACGAGGGGCGGGAGATGAAGTACATCATCTACTTCATGCTGCCCCGGTTCCACCAGGAGCAGGACTACCACGAGAAGCTCGCCACCATCATCCACGAGCTCTACCACATCAGCCCGCAGTTCAATGGGGATATCCGGCGCTTCCCCGGCAAGAACTTTGCGCACGGGCACTCCCGCGACATCTACCATGCCGCGATGCGGAGGCTGGCAGACCGCTACCTGGCCACCAGCCCGCGGGCCCACGACCACGAGTTCCTGAAGCGGCCGTTTGAGGAGCTGCTCGCCAGCCCCGGCGGCGTGGTGGGCACCAGCGTGGCCCGGCCGAAGCCGTACCTCGTGGAGACCAGGCGAAAGTAGCGGCGCCTGCGCCCTTGCCGGAGCAGGGA
>JAJFMS010001180.1 GCA_020696885.1 Armatimonadota bacterium
GACCGACCGGCTCATAATGTGGGCAGCCTTTTTGTGGCCGTAAGCGTTGACAGCTTCATGGACGTGGACCGGTTCAAGGAGCGGATCGACATCGCCCTCCGCGAGGTCAAAGACAGCCCGCGTGCACCGGGAGTGGACCGCATCTATGCTCCAGGCGAAATCGAGCACGAGACCCGGCAGCGCCGCCTCCGCGACGGCATCCCCCTACCTCCCGAGGTGATCGACGACTTCCGATCCCTGGCCACCGAGCTCGGGATCCTCTTCCCAACCCCGATCGAGGACGGCTTCGAATGCAGTTAGAACCCCCGCACGACCCGACCCCTGCTTCGGATGATTGGTTGGCAAACCAATGCCACCGGATCGACGCGGCGGGGCGCGAGCTGGCTCTGGCCGTCGGGGAGCTGAACGAGCGGATCGAGGCCACGCTCGAGGACGCGGCAGGACATCCGCGGATCTCTGAAGGCTGCCTGCAGCGGGCGCGCGAGTGCGCCACCGTCATCCACCAGGTCCAGGGCGAGATCCAGAACGCCCTCTTCGACTGCGAGCACGAGATCCGGGAGCTCCGGGAACGCGTAGTCAGCCCGGCCGAGCTGCTGGTGGACGGCGAGCGGCTGATCAACCACTACCGCTTCCTGCGGCGCCGTGCCCGTGTGATCGATGGGCTCCTCGCCTACCTTCCCAACGTGACCGCCCACATGCGTGCCTGCGTGGAGCACCTCCGGCAGATGCGCGAAGAAGAGCACGTCGAGCTGGCCGCCCCTCTCCTGGTCCCCGACTGCGCCTTCGCGATCGTCGCCCTCGAAGAGCTCCGGGAAGAAGAAGCCGCCCAGCGCGGTCCGCGCTTCTAACCGCGGCCCGCTGCACCGGTTGTCGCTCGACCCGCAACGTGCCACGCCGCCCGGCCGTGAACGGACCGGGCTACTCGACCGAACGCTCGTAAACGGGCCTCCTTGCCCGCCATCCAGGCCCCTTCAGGGGCGTTCGGTAGGATAGGCAGGTCGTTTACGGCCTGCCGGGGGCTTGCTAGGTCAGCCACCCTCAATCGCCCAGCCCACCTTTACCCGAAGATCGAACCTCGCGCCCGCAGGTTCGACGCGTCGTAGACCGCGGGGTTGAGCACGAAGCAAGGCCGCTCTCCCCGCAGCACCGACACGGCCTGCTCTACCACGGCGCGGTTGGTCGCCGCCGCAGCTTCCGCAGTGTTGAACGCGCTGTGCGGCGTGGCCAGGCAGTTCGGCAGTTGCCGCAGCCCGCGTTGATGAAGTAGGCGGTCGGCTTCATCCGCCGCAGCAGGTCTTCCCCCACCATGCCCCGCGTCTCCGGGGTCAGGCTCGCGTGGACGGACACGAAATCCGCTTCCGAGAAGAGCGTCGGTAGATCCACCGGCTCGGCGCCCAGGGCGCGGATCGCTTCCGGCGCGAGGTGCGGGTCATAGGCCAGCAGGCGGCAGTCGAATCCCTGCGCCCGGCGGGCCACCGCCTTGCCGATAGCGCCGAAGCCGATCAGCCCCAGCGTCTTGCGGTACACCTCGACGCCACGCACCTCTTCCCAGCCGCCATCGCGCATCGACGAGATCTGGTAAGGAAGCCGCCGCGCCAGCGAGAGCATCGCCGCGATGACGTAGTCCGCCACCGCCTGCACCACTAGCCCCGGCGTATTGCACGCCACGATCCCCAGTTCCGTGCAGGCCGCGATGTCCACCGTGTCGTAACCCGTCCCCCACCGCACCAGCGCACGCAGCCGCGGGCAGGCGCTCAGCACCGCGGCGTTATATGGATCGCCGGCCGCCACCACGCCATCCGCCTGCTGGAGGTACGGGATCAGTTCCTCCGGCGGCAGCGGCCCCATCCGCGGCGGATACAGGATCTCGCCGCCGGCCTCGTAGACCGGCCGCTCGGCCGCTTCGCCGCTCTCTCGGAACGCGTTGGCAGTTACCAGTAAAGTGAACGCAGGCATCGGGTCCTCCTCCCCACTGGTTCAAGGCGAGCGGCCCGTGACACCTTCCTCAGATCCCGTTCGGTTTACCTACATTCCGGTGCCGGGCGTTGAGAGCGGTCCCCGGCGCTCCACTCCGGCTCGCGATCGTGAATCCGGCTCGCTTCCGGTCACCGATTCAGCCGTGCAGGGGGATGAGCGCGAAAAGGTGGGCTCTGGGCCGTTGTCAGGTAGGGGCAACTACCAGTAGCACCCACGGAACTGCGACCGCAGAGCGTCTCCGGATTACAATTGCTAACGTCCTGCTCCTCGGGAGGCCTCCACTTGAAACCGCCGATCCCCCTGCTCCTCATTGCCCTCGCACTGGTGACTGCCGCTGTCCGGCGCCCGGCGACGGCGGCCCCGAACCCGCCGGCGGAGAAGTCGGGGGGCGACTCCCAGATCCGCACGGTGGAAGGCTGGACTGTGGCGGTCAACGACCGCCTCCTCGCCGGTGAGGCGGACGCCACCGCCCGCGCACTGGACCTACTTGCTGCCCAGTTGAAGGAGATCGTCCGCGTGGTGCCGGCCCCCGCCGTGGAGAAGCTCCGCCAGGTGAAACTGTGGCTCTCCCCCGAGTATCCGGGCGTCGGCCCGCGCGCGGAGTACCATCCCGGCGCCGCCTGGCTGAAGGAGAACGGGCGCGATCCGGCCATGGTGAAAGGCGTCGAGTTCACGAACGTCCGGATCTTCCCCGCGGAGATCCGCCGGATGCCGAACTTCGCGCTCCACGAGCTTGCGCATGCTTACCACGATCGGGTGCTGGGCGGGGGCCAGAAGGACCTCCTCGCCGCCTACGAGCGGGCCAAGGCCGGCGGCAAGTATGACCGCGTCGAGCGGCAGGACGCCGAGGGCCGTAAACGCACCGACCGCGCCTACGGGCTGTCGAACGTACAGGAGTTCTTCGCGGAGGCCACCGAGGCGTTTTTCGTCCGGAACGACTTTTACCCGTACACCCGCCCGGAGCTGGAGAAGTACGATCCGGAGACCGCGTCCCTCATCGGGAAGCTGTGGGGCGCTCCCGCCACGCTGCCCGAGGCCCGAGTGACCGCGCCGCCGGCCGCCCTCCAGGCGCCGGCCTTCTATCAGAAGTACTTCGAGGCCAACGGCTACCCGATCCTCGCCTCCAAC
>JAJFMS010000187.1 GCA_020696885.1 Armatimonadota bacterium
GTAAGGCATGGTGGGTTCGAGATCGCCGGCGACAGGTCGGCAGTGCCGCCGGAGCTCTCAATTATGCACCAGACCGGCGCCGGGAGCCGCGTTCCCGCTCCACCGCAAGAGGACCCGGTCGAGCGACTGCTCGCGTCCTGCGGCTAATGGTGCGCCAAGCCAGTAATGATCAGTCGGGGTCGTGTGGGTGTGTGGGTGTGTGGGAGCGTGGGAGATCGGAAGGCTCTGATCTCCCACGCTCCCACACTCTCATAACGGAACAGATCAGAACTGCCCTGGCGGACCACAAGCACGAGCTTGGCAACAGGCCCTCTGTAACCGGTGGCACAAGCGGCCATCGACCGCTTGCTATAGGGAACAGCATCATCGGTCGGGAAGGGACTGGCGTTCCCCGTGTTCACCGGGCTGGCCGGTGCAGGAACGGGCGCCTGTTTCTCGGCCGGATGCTCCTGAGGCGTGCCGCATCCGGGCGCCGCGGCGGCCACTGAGCCGGCAGTAAGAAGGAGCAGGCAGAGCTGCACGAGGCGAGGAGCGCGATTCACAGTGATCCCTTTCCGGCACCGTGTCCCGCATCTGTCCTGAACTGCGCTTCGGAACCAGGAAGTGATTCCGACTGATTGCCAGGCGTCCCGCTGTCAGGCGGGGGGTCGATCACCCTAGACTTGCCTTACTAAAGGCCGGCCTGACAGCCGGACTCCTGGCAAACTGGCACTGGGTGGGCAAAAGGACGGGAACGGATTTCATCCCTCGCGGGTGACCACCCGGTCATCGTGCGCTCCGTGGTGAATCCCGCACCCGATCTCCGGCGAGAGGATCTGCTCCACTGATGCCGCTCGGCCTTCCGCCAGGGCCGCCTCGCATGCCGCCGTGCCGAGCGCAGCGGCCGCTGCGGCGAGATCGGCTTGCTTGCGGCTGGGTTGGAGCGACCGCGGGGAGAGCTGGTGCTCTCGCCGCAGGGACTCCGCGGCGCCGTAGCAGTGCAGCGCCCGCACGAGCTCTCCCCGGACGCTGCTGATGGCGGCGCTCAGCTCCAGCAGCTCCACGGTCAAACGCGTGTTGCTTAGCGGAAGCGCCATGCGCACCGCTTCCGCCTGGAGGGCGGTGGCGGCAGCCAGCTCACCCGCCCCGAGGTGGGCTAGCGCCAGGTAGGTGGTCAAGAACCCGTCTCGCGAGGCATCCCCCGCCACCCGCGCCGTGTCGAGCGCCTGCTGGTAGTAGGTCCGGGCGTCGGCGTACGATTCGAGCGCCAGGCTTACGGCTCCGAGGTTACAGACGTTGATCGCTTCTTCGCGGACGTCCCCTCTCTGCCGGCTGAGCTCCAGCGCTCGCAGGTAGTACGGGGTGGCTTCGGCGGGACGGTCCCGCACCAGGGCGATGCTGCCGAGGAGCGTCTGCATCCGCCCGACCCCCTGGAGATCGTTCAGCCCCTCATACAACGCATGGCCCTGCTGGACGAGGCGCTCCGCCGCGTCCGGTTGACCCAGCTCCAGCGCCATCGCTCCCGCGCCGTAGAGAGCCGTGGCGTGTACCTGCTGCACGTAGGGCTCGCCTTCCGGGACCGCGCGCGCCAGTGCCGCCTGGAGGTGCTCCCAGCCTTCCCGGTACTGGCCGCGCACCAGCCAGTAAGAACGGAGCACCGTGGCGAGCCGGAGGCCCGAAACGGCGCTCTCAGGGTCCTCCCGGCAGAAGGCCAGTGCGGCCCGCAGGTTGCCGAACTCCCGTCGCAGCACCTCCAGGCTCCGGGCCTGCTCCGGCCCGCGGAGCTCCGCCGTCCGGGCTTCTGCAAGGGCGAGGAAGTAGTCCCGGTGGGCACGCAGCGCCCACGTCTCCTCACCGCTCGCGCGGAGGCGCTCCAGCGCATACTCCCGCAGGGTCTCCAGCCACTGGTAGCGCGAGATCCCGTCTCGCTCCTCCACCTGTACCAGGCTTTGCTCCACCAGCCCGGTGAGCAGGTCGAGCACCTCGTCCGCCGCGAGGTCGTCGCCGCCGGCCACATCGGGCGACCCCGCGCAGATACCTTCCGCTGCCTCCATGGTCCACCCACCGGCGAAGACGGCCAGCCGGCGGAACAGCAGCTTCTGCCGCTCATCCAGCAGGTCGTACGACCAGTCCACCAGCGTCCGGAGGGTGCGATGCCGGGGCAGCACGCCCCGGTTGCCGCCGGTGAGCAGGCGGAACCGGTCGTCCAGGCGAGCCGCGATCTGCTCCACGGTGAGGTGCGTGGCCCGCGCCGCCGCCAGCTCCAGCGCGAGGGGAATGCCGTCCAGCCGGCGGCAGATCTGGGCCACGGCCCGGGCTTCTTCCAGCCGGCGGATGCGGAACCCCGGCTGCACCATCTCCAGCCGCTCCAGCAGCAGCCGCGCGGCCGGGTACGCAGCCAGCAGTTCTGCCGGATTGGACAACTGGGCCAGCGAGCCTTCTTCCGGCGCCGCCAGCGAGGGGATGCGCCAGACGACCTCGCCGACGATCCCCAACCGCTGGCGGCTGGTGGCAAGGATCCGCAGCCGGGGACACTGCTCCAGCAGCGACTGCGCCAGCAGGGCGGCCTCGTCCACCAGGTGCTCGCAGTTGTCCAGCACGAGGAGTAGCTCCGCGCCCGCCAGGCGTGCCGCGATGGCCGTAATGCTGGTCGTGGCGCCCTTTTGATCCGCGCCGAACAGCTCGGCCAGGAAAGCCGGCAACTGCCGCGGGTCCGACAACGCCGCCAGCGGCACAAACGCCACCCCCTCCGCGAATTCCTCAGTAAGGCGCCGTCCCACTTCCACGGCCAGCCGGGTCTTTCCCAGCCCGCCGCCGCCTACGATGGTGACCAGCCGGGACGCCTGGAGCATCTCCGTCACCGCGCCCAGCTCCGCCTCCCGCCCGATCAGGCCGGTGAGCGGATGCGGCAGCGCTGCGGCAGCGGGAAGCGCTGGTAGGCCAGGACGTGGCTCCAAGGCCTCCGGGACAGAGGGCTCCACCGGGGGCGCGGCCGGGCGTGCCGGCGCGCTCCCACGGGTACGGTCCCGGAGTTGCTGGAACAGGCGGGTGGTATCGGGGTCCGGCTCGGCATTCAGCTCCCGGTGCAGCCGCAGCCGGAACTCCCGGTAGGCATGTACCGCCTCCGGAAGGTCGCCGGCCCCCGCCAGCGCCCGCATGATCCCGCGCACGCCGGAGTCCCGCAGGGGATCGAGCGCTTCCGCCTTCCGGAACTGCTGCAAGGCGGTGGCCCACTCGCCGCACGCCTCGGCGGCTTCCCCCAGGCGCTCCAGCGCAGCCAGGCACGCGGCGGCCCGGGAGTCTCGCTCGCGGGCGGCCCAGTCTTCCAGGCAGTCATCCAGCAGCGGCCCCGCGTACCGCTCCACGGCCTGCGCCAGGGAGGGCTCGTCCCCGGCGGCGATCGCCCGGTCGAACTCCAGCACGTCGATCACGGCGCCTTCGGTCGCCAGGGCGATGCGATCCCGGCTGGGAGACTGCAGCCGCTCCGCCTCCGGCCCGAGGGCGCGGCGGAGGTGCATCAGGTTGTCCCGCAGGTTCCGCAGCGCGGTCTCTTCGGAGCTCTCCGGCCAGAGCCAGCCGGCCAGCCGCGAGCGCTCCACGGCCCGCCCGGCGCGGAGCGCCAGGAGCGCCAGCAGCCAGCCGACCGAGCGGCTGCGAAAGCGCGGCAGCGGAGCCCCGTGGACGGCGACCGTGATCGACCCGAAGAGGCAGATTTCGAGCGGGGGGACCGGCGGCATGCGGCGGGGAGGTCCGGCGAGAAGGCGGCGGCGAGAGCGGTGCGTTACCGCTCATTTTCGTTCCGTCGACGATTTCACCTTCCATTCGTCGACGGTTCCGTCGACGCGCGCTCCCTAAACTGCCCCTCGATGACCGGTTGGCCCAGCAACCCGCGGCCGCCGGAGCACCCCTCTTTCCCGGCGCCCTTGCCGGGGTGAAAGGACCTGACGTCCATGATCCGCGTTCTCCCGGGGCGCGCCCGAGTTTCGCTGGCGGCGCTCCTGCTTCTGGGTTCCTTACCCGTTCTCTCCGCCCGTGCCCTACCGCAGCAGGCCGGAAGAAAGCTCTCTGCGCCCTCCTCCGCGGCCGTGGCCGGCAAAGCGCCTCCCGCGCCGGTTCGAAGCAGCCTCCGGCGTAGCCCCGCATCGGCTCGGAAGCTGACCGGGACGCTGCGCGAGGCCGCGGCGGCCGGCACAGCGGGCTCGGGCTCGATCGTCCACTGGGGCGGTAATACGAACGGCCAGGCCTCCCTGGCCGGCCAGTTGGGAGACATTGTGGCGGTGTCCGCCGGTAGGTCACATGTTCTGGCGCTGCGAGTGGACGGCACCGTGACCGCCGCGGGCCGCAACGACCGCGGCCAGTGCGACGTTCCCCCGGGTCTGGAAGGCGTCATCCAGGTGGCAGCCAGCGACTCCCACAGCCTGGCGCTGAAGAGCGACGGGACGATGGTCACCTGGGGTATGGGGTCTCGCGGATCAGCGGAGATGCCGGGCGGCATTACCGGCGTGACCGCCATCACCGCTGGTGCCAGTCACAGCCTGGCGTTGAAGGATGATGGGACGGTATTGGCCTGGGGCGATGACATATTCGGAGGGACGGCAGTGCCCGCCGGCCTGAATAACGTCATTGCGGTGGCAGCGGGAGCCGCGTTCAGTCTTGCGCTGAAGGCGGATGGGACCGTGGTGGCCTGGGGCGATAACAGCGCGGGGCAGCTCAACGTGCCTGGAGGGTTGGCCGGGGTGATGGCGATCGACACCGGTGATTTCCATTGCCTGGCGCTCAAGACCGACGGCACGGTAGTAGGCTGGGGGCACAACATCGCAGGGCAATCCAGCGTTCCCGCAGGCCTTACCGGGGTGACCGACATTACGGCCGGCAGCCAGTTTTCAATGGCGCGTCGAGCGGACGGCACGGTGGTGGCCTGGGGCAGGAACAATGACGGGCAACGCAATGTTCCGGCGGGCCTGGGATACGTCTCGGCGATTGCGGCAGGCGGGAACTTCGCTCTTGCGCTCCGGGCGAGCTCGCGGCTGCGTGCGTGGGGGAGCTCTAGCTACGCCACGGCCGGACCGGTCTTGGGCGCCGTTCAGATTGCGGGTGGAGGCACCCACTCGCTGGTGCTGCGCGGAGACGGTGAGCTTTTGGGTTGGGGACACGGCGCGCAAGACCAGCTTGCGTCGCCTGCGGGGATCGGTCCCCTGCGGAGCGTTGCTGCAGGGCGCGCTTATAGCCTGGTTCTGAAGAGCAACGGGGAACCGGTGCTGTTCGGTTCCTACGATCCCGGTATCAGCAGCTTTGTGCCGTTCGGTCTCCCCGGCGACCTGACCGGACTGCGGGCCGTTGCGCAAGGCTTCAACCAGGCGCTGGCGGTGAGGGCGAACGGCACCGTAGCCGCCTGGGGGCGCAACACCGAGGGGCAATGCATCGTGCCGGACGATCTGGGCGGCGTGAAGGCCGTAGCCGGCGGGAGGGTCCACACCCTGGCGCTGCGACCCGACGGCACAGTGGCGGCCTGGGGGCAGAGTGACCCGATTCCGGCCGGGCTGGCGGGCGTGACGGCCATCGCCGTGGGGGAATACCACAACCTGGCCCTGAAGAGCGATGGTACCGTGGTGGCCTGGGGCCGCAATACCAACGGGCAATGCGACGTACCGGCGGACCTGACCGGCGTGCGGGCAATTGCGGCCGGTTACTACCACAGCCTCGCGCTGAAGGATGACGGAACGATCATCGGGTGGGGCGCGAGTTCCTACGGGGAACTTACGGTTCCCACCGGGGTGACGGGAGTGACGCAGGTTGCCGCGGGCGCCTTCCACTCCAGCGCGATCTTCGCCGATCCGGCGCCGACCCTTACCGCACCCTCCACGCTGGAGACGGTGGAAGACACCCCCTCCGCCCCGCTCGAGTTCACCCTCTGGGACCGCGAGACACCCCTGGCCGACCTGACCGTCTCCGCCTCGTGCAGCGTCCCCGGCCTGGTGCAGGCTCTCACCCTTACCGGCTCCGGCGCCACCCGCACCCTCGGCGTTTCTCCTTCGAGCGACCAGTTCGGTACGGCTACGGTCACCCTCACCGTGAGCGACGGCATCAGCCAGACCAACCATCAGATCGCGTTGACGGTGCACCCCCGGAATGACCCGCCCTCGTACGTCAAGGGCGAGGACCAGACAGTCGATGAGGACGCCGGATCGCAGTCCGTACCCGGTTGGGCCACCCACCTCAGCGCCGGCCCGTCGAACGAGGCCGGCCAGCAGCTTCTCTTCAACCTGGTCACCAATACCCGGCCAGAGCTGTTCATCAGCGAGCCGGCGGTGAACCCGGTTACCGGTGACCTCACCTACACGCCCGCCCCGAACGCACACGGCAACGCCACGATCGGCTTCCAGCTTCAGGACGACGGCGGAACGGAGCACGACGGACAGGATACGGAGCCGGACGTCCAGACCTTCCAGATCACCGTCAACAGCGTGCCCGACGCGCCGCTCGCACGAGGCGAGGAGTACTCGCTCTGGAAGAACACGCCCCTCACCGTGGCTGCGCCCGGGGTGCTGGGGAATGACGTCGAGTACGAAGGCGAGGCGCTGACGGCGGTGCTGGCGAGCGGCGTCTCCCACGGCTCTCTAACGCTGAACCCGGACGGCAGCTTCACCTACACGCCCACCGCCGGCTATGCGGGGACCGACAGCTTCACCTACCGGGCTCGCGACACCAGCGGAGCTCACCTACCGGGCTCGCGACACCAGCGGAGCGAACAGCAGCCCCACCACGGTGACCCTGACGGTCCAGAACGACACTACCGCCCCCACGCTGGTGGTGGGCAGCACCGTCAGCCTTACCGGTCCGCCGCGGGTCCACGTGCCGGTCACCATCAGCGATGGCCAGAGCGGCGTGATCTCGGTCCAGCTCACCGCCAACAGCAGCAACGTGCTGCTGCGAGACCCGGCCACCGGCCGCGAGGTATCGATCGGCGGCACCCTCACCTTCAATCCGGCGCTGGCCTCCGTGGTGGTGCACGCCGCCAAGGTCGACGTCTCCCGCTCCGCCCGCGTGGAGCTGCGGGCGGTGGATGCCAGCGGCAACGCGCGCGTCGGGGACCCGGTGGTCGCCAACCTGGAGGTGAAGAAGCGCCAGCTCGATCGTACCTACAAGAACCTGCCCCGCCACGAGCACTACCTCAAGCTGGAGAACGGCACCCCTGGCCTCACCCAGGTCAAGTTGATGGTCAACGGCAAGCGCGTCCACACCGGCTCACTGGCGGACGGAGCCGTGCTGCAGCTGGACCTCGCGGTCTGCATGAAGCGCCCAAAGAACACTGTGCGCGTCCAGGCGGAAGGGCCGGCTGGAGCGACGGCGGTGCT
>JAJFMS010001181.1 GCA_020696885.1 Armatimonadota bacterium
GCTTGGCGCAGTCGGCATCGTGCTGCTGCTCGGGTTACTCGAGGCCACCACCAGGGTGGGTCGAGGTCTCTGGGCCAGGACGCGCGTGATCCCCGCCATCCAGCGCTCGGTCACCAGCGGCGATTGGGAGGGTGCGTACCGGCTGGCGTCGAGGGTGGACCGGATCCTTCCCGGCGATTCCACGGTCGCCGCGCTGCGGGCGGTCTTTACCGACACCATGCGGATCGAAGGCAAACCGCGCGGGGCCGCGGTGTACCGCAGGCCGTATGTGGGTGGAGCGAACGACTGGCAGTTTCTGGGAAGGGCTCCCATACAGGGGGTTACCCTCCCCCGCCTGCCACAGATCTCCCAGTTCCGGTTCGAGGCACCCGGATTCGCCAGCGGCTTCGAGATCGGCGCGCCCAGTTCGGGCGGCGGGAGAACGCGGTCGCAGCTGCGCTTCGAGCTGGTTCCCGCCGCGGCCGCGCCTCAGGGCATGGTCCTGGTTCTCGCCGGACAGGTCCAACCCGGTATTCCCCAGCTTCCTGCGCTATCGGTGACACTGCCGGACTTCTACCTCGATCGCCTGGAGACCACGAACCGGGAGTTCCAGGTCTTCGTCGACTCCGGTGGATACCTGCGGCGGGAGTTCTGGGTGCATCCATTCGAGGTGGACGGACGGCGTCTCAGCTGGGAAGAGGCGATGAAGCGGTTGGTGGATCGGACCGGGCGTCCCGGGCCGGCTACCTGGGAGGCGGGCCACTATGCCGAGGGGCGGGCTGATCATCCCGTGTCGGGTGTGAGCTGGTACGAGGCGGACGCGTATGCCCGCTTCCGCGGCAAACGGCTCCCCAACGTTTTCCAGTGGTCCCAGGCCGCGCGGTTCGATGCGAGCGGCTCCATAATCGCGGCCAGCAACATCGGGCGAGTTCGGGAGGGGACCACTCCGGTGGGGTCGTCCGGCGGAATGTCCGGGTCGGGTGCGCTCGACATGGCCGGCAATGTCCGGGAGTGGTGCATCAATGAATCGAAGTCGCAGAGAGGCCGGTACATTCTGGGCGGCGGATGGAACGATCCCGCGCATCGGTATTTCGAGTCGGCCATTCAGTCCGCCTTCAATCGCGATCCCAGCAACGGCATACGGTTAGCCCGTCCGGTCAGGGGCCAGGTTGATACCGCCCCAGTCGACGATCCGATCGAGCCGATCTTCCGGGACTATCGCAAGGAGCGGCCGGTGCCTGAGGCGACCTTTCGCTTCTTTCGCCGGCTGTTCGCGTACGACCGCTTGCCGCTCGACGCGCGGATCGAGCGACGCGACTCAACCGCGCAGTGGCGCCGCGAGAAGGTCTCCTACGATGCGGGCTACGGCGGGGAGCGGCTCCCGGCCTACCTCTACCTGCCTCGCCGCGGGCGGCCACCCTATCAGGCGGTGGTGTTCTTTCCCGGAAGCCTCCCGCTCCGGGTGCGTTCCAGCGAGCGACTCGTCAATCAGGAGCTGTTCGACTTTCTGGTGCAGAACGGACGGGCAGTCATCTACCCGGTCTATAAAGGAACCTACGAGCGGGACGATGGCCTCCGGTTCTCCGACCCGGACCTGTCCAATCGCTACAAGGAGCACGTGATCCAGTGGGAGCGGGAGGTGAGTCGCACGGTGGATTACCTGGCGAGCCGAAGCGACATCGACACCACGGGGATCGCGTATCTCGGATTCAGCTGGGGTGGACGGCTGGGTGGCATCATGCTGGCGATCGAGCAGCGCTTCAAGGCCGCCGTGCTGGTCGTTGCCGGGTTGAACTTTCGCTCGGCTCAGCCGGAGGTAGATGACATCAATTACCTGCCCCACGTGCGCGCCCCGGTACTCATGCTGAACGGGCGGCACGACAACACCTTCCCGCTGGAGACCGCGGTCCGGCCGATGTACGACCTGCTCGGCACGCCGCCGGAGCAGAAGCGGAACACCGGTATCTCGACCCGGTGCGTTAGTGGGAGTTTCCCGCCTTTATAGACCGAGTTGCTGCGCTAGAGTAGCCATGTCGAAGTAATGGCGTTCCCTTTTTACCCGCTCTCCCTCCAGCTCCACCACCATGCAGGCTCGGATCGCGATGGTCTTGCCCGTGGGCTGGACCGGACCGCTGGGAGTCTCCAGTAGTCCCTTGTGCGTGCCGTTCCAGGTGATCTCCAGCATCACGGTGCTCCCGCTCGCGATTGCATTGTGGAGGGCTGCTTTGGAGTCGGGAAAAGCCCGAGCCCATCCCTGCCACAGCAGGAGCACTTGATCGATACCGTCTGCCTTTCGGCCCGTGGCCACTTCATCGTAGACCACGTCGGGCGTGGCCACAGTTCTGACTCTGTCCCAGTCCTTGTCGTTGTAGGCGAGAACCGATGCCTTGGCGGCTTCAATCAAGGTCTGGGGTGACAGTGCGGTCGCTTGGGATGCCATGACGCCCTCCTCGGGAAGTGTGGCATGATGCGATTAGTTGAAGCTGGATTGCCGGCCAGCGTACGCTCCGGTACCGCAGGTGTCAAGGAATGTCTTCCGTTCCGCCATCTCCCGGATCCGGAACACGGCCTCGATGCCGGTGCAGTGCCCTCGCCCACTGCCCCGCTGCCCAGGGCCTACGAAGCTGGCACTCGACTTGCCCCTCGAGCGCGGATCGGACGGTCTTCGTCTCCCGCCGAATGAACGGTCAAGCACTTACAAGGGCGACAGCCTCGACAACGCAACAGGAGCCGGAGCAACGGTGATGGCGGGATCCTACAGGCAGTGCGACGCATGCGGCAAGCGAGCCCTGAGCATTGCCAACCGGTGTCCCGGCTGCGGCCGCGATTTTCCGGCCAGGGAAGTGGAGAAGGGCGAGCGCCTGGAGCTGGGCCGATTCCTCACCCCGAAAGGCATAGCCGCCGTCCTGGCTGTCGGCGCGGTTCTCGTTTCAGCCAGGCCCGCCCGAACCGCTCCGCCCGGAGAAGTGAAGGCCGAGGTGGCGTCCTCCGTGGCGAGCACCCGGCCAGTGGAAACGGCGGGGGTCGCCCCGCCGCGGGCCGCCCAGCCCGGGGTAGAGAGCGCGGAGGTGAACGCCACGACGGCGAGAAGGAGCCCAGTGAAGACGGCGCGAGTCGCCGCGCCGCCCGCCGAGCGCGGCCGCGAGCTCCGCGTCGCCCAGAACTGGACCGAGGTGCG
>JAJFMS010000188.1 GCA_020696885.1 Armatimonadota bacterium
CGGTAGAACGTAGGGCGGATGCTCCGTCGTGCTCCGTCGCCGCCCCGTCTGGGACCACGAAGAGGCTTCGGCCAATCAGGCGTGGCCGAGGCCTTGGCCGTACCTGAAGCAGGCCGAGATGGAGCTCCGGCCCTACGTTCTAACAAGCGCTACTTCCGGCGACGGGAGCCGATTGCTGCGTCCAGGATCTGCGGCATCAGGGCGTCGAGGCCCAGGACCAGCCGGGCCAGGGTGCTGGTGTACACCTCCGGCGCGGGGTGGCGTAGGAGGCGGAAGATCCGCTCCGCCACCGCTTCGGGGGTCAGCACCTTCCAGCCGGGCTCGTAGGCGTGTGAGGCGCGGTTCGTGGCATCCTGGAAGAAGCGGGTGCGCACGGACATCGGCAAGATCTCGCTCACGTGCACCCCACACGGGCGCGCTTCCACCCGCAGCGCCTGGCTGAACGAGTGCATCGCGGCCTTGGTGGAGGCGTAGACCGCCATGCCGGGAAGGGAGCGGCGGCCGGAGGCGGAGGAGACGTTGATGATGTGGCCTTGCCGGCGGGCGGCCATGTGCCGGAAGGCGTCCCGGCTCAGCATGAAGGTGGCGAAGAAGTTCACCTCGAAGAGGCGGCGCAGGTCTTCTTCGCGCGTGTCCAGCAGGTCCGCCTGGAGGCCGATGCCGGCGTTATTCACCAGCACGTCCAGCGGCCGGCCTTCCGCTTCCAGGCGGTCGATCAGGCCTTCCACCTCTTCCCGGCGGAGGAGGTTGACGTGCACGGGAAACGCCTGTCCCCCGCTACTGCGGATCGCGGCGACGGCCTGCTCCACCTCCGGAAGACGGTCGCCGAGGATCCCTACTTCGATCCCGGCACGGGCGAACCGTTCCGCCGCCGCGCGCCCGATCCCCGCAGTCGCTCCGGTGATGAGGGCCCGCGCGGGGGGACTCCACGCCATGGCTCAGTCCGCCTTGCGCGAGTCCGCTCCCGTGGCCACGACCGGCCGGCTGAAGACCGAGCGGGGTCCGGTATGCCGGGGCACGTCGGCCGGGGCGGAGGGCTCCGGGGGCATCTCTTCCATGGAGAGCGTGCGCATCACGGCGTCCGCCAGCGGGCATACCACGTTGTAATTCCACTTGGCCCGGTGGTGGTGCACCCGGTGGTACTCGCAGTAGAAGTGGAAGAGGCGGGTGCGCTGGAACCAGTAGCCGCGGGGGGTGTGGATGTGGAAGTGGAGGACTTCGTAGAAGGTGATGTAGAGGCCCGCTCCGGCAGCAGCGCCGGCGCCCGCCCACCAGTTGGTGAGGGTGGCGACGCCCCAGAACATCGGCAGGTGGAGGAGCCAGAGGCCCGGGATGGCGGACGACTGCCAGATCTTGTAGACGTCCACGGCGTAGAACGTCTTCAGCGAGCGCCGCATCGAGTGATGCTGGATCGCGTGCCGCTTGAACGCCCACTTGGAGAGACGCTGGGTGTGCATGCCGTAGCGATGCACGAACCACTCCGCGAAGCTGCAATAGACGACAGTCGCCAGCAGCCCGAGAACGAATGAGATCACCACGCCAGCGCTTCCCCCTGGTCCGACTTTGCTTACGGTTGGTTCAACATGCGGGAAGCCGTTGCCTCCTCCCGCCGGTCTTGTCTGGAGTCAGTGCCCCCGAAGTGTAGCAGACGCACAGGGGCCATGCAACGAATCCGTCCCGCTCGGTCCATAGCTCGTGCAAAAACGCCGTCGGGAGCGGTTTTCGGGCACGTGGACCACCATCTATTTTGGAACGGGAAGTACGAATACCACAGCCGACTACCGGTCGAGAAGCTGGCGAATCCGCTCCAGCAGCGTTCCGGGGGTGAACGGCTTGTGGATGAACTCCACCTCCGAGTCGGCGACGCCGTGCCGCAGGACGGCATCGTCAGTATACCCGCTCATGTAGAGGACCTTCGCGGCCGGCCGCAGCTCCGCCATCCGCTCGGCTACCTGGCGGCCGCTCATGCCGCCGGGCATCACTACGTCTGTCAGCAGCAGGTGGATGACGCCGTCATACTGGGAAGCGATGCGAACCGCGTTCTCGCCGTTCGCGGCGGGCAGCACGGCGTATCCCTGCGCCCGGAGCGCGTGACACAGCAGCTCTCGGAGCATCGTCTCGTCTTCCACCAGCAGCACGGTCTCCGAGCCGGCCAACCGCCGTTCGGGGGCGCGCGTCTCGGGCACTACTACCTCCTGCACCCGCGGGAGGTACACGCGAAACGTGGCTCCGCCGCCTTCGACGCTATCCAGCGTGATGTGCCCCTCGGACTGCTTGATGATGCCGAACACCGTCGCCAATCCCAGCCCGGTGCCCTTGCCCGGCTCCTTGGTGGTGTAGAACGGCTCGAACACATGCGGCTGGATCTCCTCCGGAATGCCGACGCCGGAGTCCGCCACGGTGAGGCGCACATAACAGCCGGGGGACACGTCCGGATGGAGCCGCCGGAAGCCCTCGTCCAGCCGGACCTCATCTACTTCCAGGCGCAGTGTTCCCCCGCGCGGCATCGCATCGCGGCTGTTGACCGCCAGGTTCAACAGCACCTGCTCCATCTGCCCGGGGTCGGCGAGCACCCGCCCCACCGCGTCTCCCACACGGATCACCAGCTCCACGTCTTCACCGATGACCCGCCGCAGCATCTTCTCCATGTCGGAGACCACCGCGCGCAGGTCCAGCACGCGGGGCTCTAGCACCTGCTTGCGGGAGAACGCCAGCAACTGCCGTGTGAGCGCGGCGGCCCGCTTTCCGGCTTTGGTGATCTCCTGCAGCCCACTGCGCAGCGGGCTCTCCGGCTCGATCATCTCCTGGAGCAGCTCGCTGTAGCCGTTGATCACCGCGAGCATGTTGTTGAAGTCGTGGGCCACGCCGCCGGCCAGCCGCCCGATCGCCTCCAGCCGCTGCGACTGCTGGAGCTGCTCCGCCAGGCTGCGCTGCTCCGTAACATCCGCCTGGAAACCCACGAAGTGCGTGAGCGCGCCGTCCCGGTCGAAGATCGGCGAGACGGAGAGGCGGTTCCAGAATGGGGTGCCGTCCTTCCGGTAGTTCAGCACGTCGGTCTCAACGGGACGCGCATCCCGGATGGCCGTCCGGATCTCGTCTACGGCGGCCGGGTCCGAGTCCCGGCCCTGCAGGAAGCGGCAGTTCCGGCCCAGGACCTCCGCGGCCGGATAGCCGGTCAGCGCTTCGAAGGCGGCGTTGACGTAGATGATCGGGTGGCCCGGCTGATGCGGATCGGTGATGATGATCCCTTCCGAGAACGCTTCCACCACCCGGTTGCGGAGGTGGAGCGCCTCCTCGGCGCGCTTGCGCTCCGTGATGTCCCGGGAGATCCCGATCACGCCGATGACCTGGCCGCTCTCGTCGCGCAGCGGACCTTTCGTCGCCAGGTAGGTCCGGGTGACCGAAGCCGCCGTCGCATGCTCCTCGAACGTATCGGTCCTGCCGGTAGCGAGCACGATGCGGTCGGAGCGGAGGACCTGCTCCACCGTGTCCGGGGAGAAGAGGTCCCGGTCGTGCTTCCCGACCACCGCCTCCGGCGTAGTGCCCAGCAGCGCGGCGCCTGCCGTGTTGATCAGGAGGTAGATGCCTTCCCGGTCCTTTACGAAGACAGCATCCGTGGTGCCTTCGGTAACGGCGTGGAGGATCGTGATCTTTTCCCGGAGCTCCGCTTCGCTCGCCCGGGCGGCCCGCTCGGACCGGTGGCGCGCCAGGGCGATGCCGGTGAGATGGATCACCCGCCGGACCACGTCCAGCTCCAGGTCGGTGATCTTCCCTACCTGCCGCCCGTAGATGCCGAAGGTGCCCAGCACCAGCCCATCGGAGGCGATGATCGGGGCGGAATAGCAGGACCGCAGCTCGTGCGGCAGCGCGACCGCTCGGTAATCCGTCCACCGCGGATCAGTGCTGATGTCTTCCACGTCCACCGGAACCCTGGTGAACGCCGCCGTGCCGCAGGAGCCCACGTCGGCGCCGAACGGCGCCCCCTGGATCGCCCGGACATACACCTCCGGAAGGCTGGGAGCAGCTCCGTGCCAGAGGCGGCACCCCTCCGCCAGGAGGATGGAGCAGCGACGGCCCGGACACTCTCGCTCAACGAACAGGGCGATGGTGTCCAGCACTTCGGACACCGGCTGGCCGGTGGCGATCATCTCCAGGATGCGGTTCTGCTGCTCGCGCTGGGCCTCCAGCCGCTGTCGCTCTCGAGCGTGCCGGATGGTCCGGCCCAGCAGCGGCGCGGTGAGGTCCGCCCGAAGCAGGTAATCCGCCGCCCCGGCGCGGATCGCCGCCTGATCCTGCTCTGCATCCGCGTGGTCCGTGAGCAGGATGATCGGCACCGTGCAGCCTCGCTCCACCGCCGCACGCAGCAGGTCGAGCCCCCGGCGCTCGCCCAGGCGATGGCTCAGGAGACAGACGTCGCAGTCGTTGGCGGCCAGTCGGGCGAGCGCGGTCTCGAAGTCCGGCTCCCAATCGCAGCGGCAGCACGGTCCTGCCAGCGCGCCCAAGGCACAAGCGGCCGGCAAGCAATCCGGACGGGCGTCGTCTACGATCAGCAGTTGAAGCTCTGGCACGCCACCCTCCGTCGCTTCCGCCGTGGGCTCACGATCCCGAAGCAGCGGTCCCGCTCCGAGGTATTTGGTGGCTGCCCGCTGAGTTAAGAAGCTTCACCTCTAGATTACCTCTCTGCCGTGGTGCTGGCAAGCGCAGGCGTGACTTATCCCCTCTGCCCCTGCATCTCCCAGTTCCCCGGTTCCCCTGCACCGCCGTGATCTTGACCCTTTCTTGATACCCAGCTCCCGGAGCTTGACGCGTTCTTGTTCTCCAAACGGCTATGCTCGGAGCGCTGACGGCTGCATGCAAGCCGCACGTTCGGAGAGCCCGTATGCCCACCCTCTGGAGACGACTGTTATTCGGCTCCCCTCTGGCCACCAGCCAGAGCCACCACCAGAAACTCCCCAAGTACATCGGTCTGCCGGTCTTCGCTTCGGATGCGATCTCGTCCGTGGCCTACGCGACCGAAGAGATCCTGCTCGCCCTGACGCTGGGCACCGGCGTGGCCGCCGCGGTGGCGCTGGGGCAGGTGGTGCCGATCTCGGCCGCCATCGCGCTGCTCCTGGCGATCGTGGTGTTCTCGTACCGGCAGACGATTTCGGCCTACCCCAACGGCGGCGGCTCGTACATCGTGGCCAGGGACAACCTGGGGGACACGGCCGGCCTCACGGCCGCCGCCTCCCTGCTGATCGACTACATCCTGACGGTGGCCGTGAGCATCGCGGCGGGGGTGGCGGCGCTCGTCTCGGCGGTGCCGGCGCTGGAGCCGCACCGGGTGGCGCTCTGCCTCGGCTTTATCGCCCTGCTCACGCTCGCAAACCTCCGCGGGCTGAAGGAGTCCGGCGCGGTGTTCATGCTGCCGACCTACGGGTTCCTGGCCGCGATCTACACCCTGATGACCGTGGGCTTCTACAAGTACTTCACCGGCACGCTGGGCCACTTCGCGGCAGCCGCGGAGACGGCGCCGGTCGCGGCCGGTGCGGCGCCGCTCACGCTCTTCCTGCTCCTCCGGGCGTTCTCTTCCGGCTGCGTGGCCATGACCGGCACGGAAGCCGTGAGCAACGGGGTGCCGGCGTTCCGCGCGCCCGAAGCGAAGAACGCCTCCGCCACACTGCTGATCATGGCCGGCATCCTGGGCAGCCTGTTCCTGGGGATCAGCTTCCTGGCCTGGCAGTACGGCGCCGTCCCGCATCCGGAGCACTCGGAGACGGTGGTCTCCATCCTCGCCAGCGGCGTCTTCGGCCGCAACTGGCTCTACTATGCGGTGCAGCTCACCACGTTCCTGCTGCTGGTGGTGGCGGCCAACACCGCCTACGCGGACTTCCCCCGGCTGGGGATGCTGCTGGGCCAGGATCGCTTCCTGCCGCGGCAGCTCGCGCACATCGGGGACCGGCTCGTCTTCTCCAACGGCATCGTCATCCTGGCGGTACTGGCCGCGGGGCTGGTGGTCGCCTTCGGTGGGGTGACTCACCACCTGATCCCGCTGTATTCCGTGGGGGTCTTCCTCTCGTTCACGCTGTCCCAGGCGGGGATGGTCCGCCGCTGGTTCCGCCTGCAGGAGCACGGCTGGAAGCGGAACGCCCTCATCAACGGGATCGGCGCGCTGTGTACCGGCGTGGTCCTGCTGGTGGTCGCCTACACGAAGTTCGCGGCCGGCGATCCGATGACGGTCTACCCGCTCACCACGCCGCTCGGCTACTGGGTGATGGTCACGGCTATCGGCTTCGCGCTGACGTCGATGCACCACCGCCGGCTCGGCAAGGCATGGCTCGGCCTCAGCGCCGCGGGGCTCGCGCTCTGGTGGCTGGCGGCGCGCCCGGAGCTGCTGGCGCCGACCCCGATCCGGATGGGGGCCTGGGTGGTGGTGGTCGTCATCCCGATCCTCATCTGGATGTTCAGCCGGATCCACGCCCATTACGGCGACGTGGCGGAGCACCTCACCATGACGCGCAACGCACCCGTGCCCCGTTTCCATCACACCGTGCTCGTGCCGGTCTCGGGCATCAACCGGGGCATCATGCCGGCGCTGGAGTATGCCCGCTCCATCGGCGGGGACATCCGGGCGGTCTACGTGGAGATCGACCCGTCTCGCACCGCCGATGTGCTCCGGCGCTGGGCCACGCACGTGCCGGACATT
>JAJFMS010000189.1 GCA_020696885.1 Armatimonadota bacterium
AGCTCCACGGGGACCTCTTCAAGTTCACCCGGCTCATCGGCTCCGAGATCATCACGATGACGATCAACTACCGGTGGCGGGTGCGGCTTACGGACGTGCAGAACGGCTTCCGCGCCATCCGTCGGGAGGTGGGCCTCGCCCTGGGGATGCGAGAGAACCGCTTCGCCATCGAGGAAGAGATGGTGATGCGCGCGCTGCGGAAGAAGTACCGCGTGGTCAACGTCTCCAGCCACGAGTACAAGCGCCGCCACGGCGTCTCCCGCATCGTGCTCCAGCGAGACTGGTTCTCGTTCGTCTGGTGCGTGGCGAAGCACGTGCTCGGCCTGACGCGCTAGACCGCGGGGCTACCTGCGCGCGTGTTCCTGGCAAAAGGAGCAAACAGTAGGCAGGGTCGGGTGCCCTACGGGCGGATGGCCCGTTCGATCCCCGGCACCCGTCCCCAGGAGCAGGTTGCGCCGCTCCCGGAGCAGGTCACCGTCATCGAACGCCGCACGAGGAGGCTGCCTACGGTTTGCTCACGGTATCCTGTAGCCGCGTCTACGCCGGCATCAGTGGAAGGCGGATTACGAACTCGCTCCCGTGCCCGATCCCGGGGCTGGAGGCGGTCACGCTGCCTCCGTGCATCTCTACCAGACGGCGTACCAGCGCCAGACCGATGCCTATCCCCTGCTGCGTCAGCGGGTTGGCGCGGTCCGCCTGCACAAACGGGTCGAAGATGCGGGGTAACAGGGCCGCACCAATGCCGGTGCCGTTGTCCGTCACCCGCACCACCGCCTCCGCTCCGTCCCGCTCCAACTGCAGCCGTACGTCGCCGCCCGGTGGGGTGTAGCGCGCGGCGTTATTCAGCAGGTTAGTGACGGACTGCACGAGACGCACCGCGTCCCCGTCCACCCAGAGCGGCTCCGCGGGCAACTCCTGGGTAAAGTGATGGCCGCGCTCCTCCAGTTGGGGCCGGCTGGCTTCCGCCGCGTCCCGCACCGGGTTACACAAGTCCACCCGCTCCGTACGGAGCTCCAGGGCAGCCCGGCTGATCCGGGAGAGATCGAGCAGGTCCTCCGCCAGCCGGGACAGGTGATGGGTCTGACGGGTGGCCGAGGCAATCGGTCGTGCGGCGCGCTCATCCGAAAGTTTCAGGCTGTTCAGGATGTAGAGCGCATTGCTGATGGCGGAGAGCGGCGTGCGGAGCTCGTGCCCCAGCCAGGCCAGAAACTCGTTCTTGTGCTGATCCACCTGGAGCAGGGCGGCGGTTTCCGCGCGGGCCTCGTCCACCTGCTCGTGGTCCGCCCGGCGCTGGACCAACGCATACTGCGTGCTGGCGCCGATCAGCGCCTGTTCCAGAGCATCGTTGACGATCGTGTGCTCGGGGAGGGTCATGGGGCGGCCTTCGCCCAGGACCTCGAGCACCATCCGGCGCAGGATCGAGTACTCCTGCAGCACTTCGCCGAGGGAGTAACCCTCCAGCAGTGCCCGCTCGCCGCCATGCCGCTCGGAGGTGGTGAGGGCATAATGGGGCTCCTCTGGGGCGCGGGGGGAGAGGGCGGCTACCACCTGCTCCAACAGGATGTGCAGGTGATCACGGAGCACCTCGGTGTCCACCGTGCTGGCGGCGGGAACCTCGGCCAGCACCTGCGTCTCCCAGCGCTCCAACACCTCCGGTACCCGCGCACGGAGCCGGGCGGCCGTCTCGGAAAGAAGATCGGCGGTCGTCGGTGTCACGGATGCTGTCTCTCCTACCTTCAGATTCCTGTTGGGCTCCCCGTGCTACTTTACCACGGGCCGGTCACGGTAAGCTGCTGGCGACAGAGGCGGAAGCCGCTGTCTGCAAGGAAGGTTAGGACCTTGTCGCTTTGCATCCTTCCGGGCAACCTCCACCGGTGTTATCCGCGAGGTTAGAAGCGAGCGCCTCGCGTGGTATATACGGAGGCCGACCGGGCGTGCCGGGGACTCCGAGGTTTCCGGAGCGCTCCCGCAGAACGAGCGGTGGGAACGGCGATCGCGGCTCAGCCGCAGGCTCCGAGGGAAGAGCCAGCAGACCTGACGACTGCCCCGGGAGTGGGGAGGTGGCGGCCGCCATCGGAGCAGCAATGAGCAACGAAACGGAAGAGACCAGCGTGAGCCACCAGCAGTCCTACATCCCCACCGGGGTGAAGGGTCTGGATGACGTGTTGATGGGAGGCTTCCTTCGGGAAGCATTCTATCTGGTCCAGGGCGATCCAGGGTCCGGGAAGACCACCTTCGCGCTGCAATACCTGCTCGGGCGAGCTCGGGCCGGGGAGCGCTGCCTGTACATCACGCTCACCGAGACCCTGCGGGACCTGGAGAACACCTGCAACTCGCATGGCTGGTCGCTGGCGGGCATCAGCGTCTGCGATCTGAGCCGCTCCACCGCGACGCGCTCCGGCGAGCCGGAAGTCTCCGTCTTCCACCCCTCCGAGACCGAGCTGGGCGAGACCACGCAGACCATCCTCGCAGAGGTGGAGCGCGCGCGACCGCAGCACGTGGTGTTCGACGGTCTCTCCGAGATGCGCCTGATGGCAGGCGATGCGCTGCGCTACCGGCGCCAGCTCCTCTCGCTCAAGGAGTACTTCGCAGCCCAGGGAGCTACCGTCCTCGCCCTGGATGACCGGGCGCACCCGTTCTCGGTGATCCAGCCGGAAAGCCTGGTGGGCGGCAACCTCGTGCTGGAGCGCACGCTGCCCGAGTATGGCCGAGCCCGGCGGCGGTTGTTCGTGACCAAGGTCCGGGGCGCGAACTTCCGGGAGGGTTATCACGACTACGAGATCGCGCGCGGCGGCCTGCAGGTGCATCCCCGGCTGGTGGCCGCGGAGCATCACGACCACTTTGCGCAGGAAGTCTGCCCCAGCGGCATCCCCAACCTGGACGCCATGCTGGCAGGTGGTCTGCAGGCGGGCACCACCACCCTGTTCCTGGGGCCGGCCGGCGTAGGAAAATCCACCACGTCCATGCAGTTCGTGGTGAGCGGGATCCGACAGGGCTACAAGGCCGCCGCGTTCATCTTCGACGAGGTGCTGGGCACGTTCATCGAGCGCAGCGAGAAACTGTGCCTGGGCAAACCGGGAGGCATCCGGGACTACATTGCCGAGGGACGGCTGCACGCCCAACAGGTGGACCCCGCGGAGATGTCCGCGGGCGCGTTTGCCCACGAAGTGCACCGGGCCGTGGAGGCGGGCGCCCGGATCGTGGTGATCGACAGCCTGAACGGCTACCTCAACGCCATGACCCAGGAGCGGTTCCTCACCTCGCACCTCCACGAGTTGTTCGCCTACCTCAACCAGAAGGGGGTGATCACGATGATGGTGGTGGCCCAACACGGGATGCTGTTGACCGGCGGCGTGGGTGACATTGACGTGAGCTACCTGGCGGATACCGTCCTCCTCTACCGGTACTTCGAGGCGAACGCCGAGATCCATCAGGCGTTGAGCGTGTTCAAGAAACGGACCGGCCCGCACGAGCGGACCATCCGCCAGCTCACCATCTCTCCGGACGGCATCCACGTGGGAGAGCCGCTGCGGGGGTTCCAGGGCATCATGACCGGAGTGCCGCAGTACCTGGGGGGCACCCCGGTGCTGGGGCTGCCGGAGTCCCGGGGAGACTGACGCCGTGAGCCTGGAAAGCGTCCACTCGCTCACGGAGCGAGTGCTCGTGTTGATGCCGTCCGCAAAGGACGCCGAGCGCACCCTGGCGGTCCTGGCGGCCGAAGGGCTGCACGGCTCGGTATGCGAGGACCTGCCTGCGCTCTGTCGCGAGATCCGCGGCGGCGCCGGCACGGCCGTCCTCACCGAAGGGATGATCCTAAGGGACGAAGCCGGACTCCTGGCGGAAACGCTGCGGGAACAGCCGGCGTGGTCCGCCTTTCCCCTGGTGGTGCTCACCCAGGAAGCGGCAGGCACCGGGCACTCCACGCTGGTGGAGCAGTTGCTAAACGTGACGCTGGTGGAGCGGCCCGTGCGCATGCGGACCCTCCTCAGCGTGGTGAAGACGGCGCTCCGCTCCCGGCGGGGCCAGTACGAAGTCCGGGCCGCCATGGCGGAGCGAGAGCGGCAGTCCGCCACGTTCGACACCGTGCTGGCCGCCCTGCAGGAGTTCGTATACGTCCTGGACCCGGCCGGACGGTTCACCTTCGTCAACCAACCGCTCCTGGACCTGTGGGGCAAGACGTCTGCAGAGGCACTCGGACGCACCTTCGCGGAGTTGGGGTATCCTCCGGAGCTGGTGGCGCTGCACACCGCGCAGCTCCAGCAGGTTCTCCACACCCGCGCGCCGGTGCGGGGCGAGAACGCCTACACCAGCCCTTCCGGGAGCACCGGCTACTATGAGAACACTTTCGTGCCGCTGTTTGCCGCGGACGGGTCCGTCGAAGCGATTGGCGGGGCGACGCGGAACGTGACGGAGCGCCGGCACGCCGAGCAAGCACTGCGAGAAAGCGAGATCCGCTTCCGTCAGCTTGCGGACGCGATGCCGCAGATCGTCTGGACGGCCCGCCCGGATGGCTACACGGACTACTTCAACGAGCGCTGGTACGAGCTGACCGGGGAGCCGCGCGATGTGAGCGGAGACGAAAGCTGGCTCCCGGCGCTGCACCCGGATGACCTGGAGCGCACCATCACCACCTGGCAGGAGTCCGTGAGCTCCGGCAGCCCCTACACCATCGAGTACCGGCTGCGGGATCACCGCACCGACGAGTACCGGTGGCACCTGGGGCGGGCCCTGCCCGCTCGTGACACAGCCGGGAACATCACGAAGTGGTTTGGCTCCTGTACCGATATCCATGCCCAGAAACTAACCGCTCAGGCGCTGGTGGACGCCGACCGCCGGAAGGACGAGTTCCTGGCGATGCTCTCTCACGAGCTGCGGAACCCGCTCTCCCCGATCGTCACCGCCGCACACGTTCTGAAGAGCCGGTGCGCGCAAGAGCCCTTGATCCAACGCCAATGCGCGGTGATCCAGCACCAGATCCGGAACATGAGCCGCCTGCTGGACGACCTCCTGGATCTCTCCCGGGTGACCCACGGCACCGTCCAGCTCCAGAAGGAGCCGCTCGACCTCTCTGCGCTGGCTCGGCAGGCGATCGAGGCCACGCGCGAGCTGGTCCGCGTGCGCGAACACACGCTCGAGGTGGACCTCTCCGACACCCCCCTGCCGGTCACTGCGGATCGGCTGCGGCTGGAGCAGGTGATGGTGAACCTGCTGAACAACGCCGCCAAATACACGGACCCGGGCGGGCAGATCACTGTGCGCACCTTCCGAGATCGGGACGAGGTGGTGCTGCAGGTGGCGGACACCGGGATCGGGATGAGCGCGGAGCTCCTGCCGCGGATCTTCGACCTGTTCACGCAGGGCGAGCGCGGCCTGGACCGCAGCCAGGGGGGTCTGGGAATCGGGCTCACCCTGGTGAAGAACCTCATTGAGCTCCACGGCGGCAGCGTGCGAGTAGAGAGCCCCGGCGCGGGTCGAGGCAGCCGGTTTACGGTGCGGCTGCCGGCGGAAAGGCAACCGCGCAACGTGCCCACGAGCTCCCGCGTAGCGGCGGCCAACGGCGCCGTGGGATCGGGTCGCGTGCGGCGCGTGCTCATCGTGGACGACAACCGGGATGGCGCCGAGGCGCTGGCAGAGCTGCTGGGGCTGTGGAAGTACGACACCCGCGTCGCGTTCGACGGCGGCTCGGCCCTGGCGCTTGCTGCGGATTACCGGCCCGACGCGGTGATCCTGGACATCGGGATGCCGGGGATGGACGGCTATGAGACGGCTCGCCGCCTCCGGGAAGACTCGTCCTTGCGCTCGGCCCGGCTGATCGCCCTCACCGGCTACGGCCGCTCCGAGGACAGGGAGCGAGCCCGCACCGCCGGGTTCGACGTTCACCTCACGAAGCCGCTGGACCCCCAGGCGATTCACGATATCCTGGAAGATGAAGGCTGAGCCGGACAGCGGTCCGGGCGTCCGGCCAGCCCGCAACACGCTGACCGCCCGGAGTTTTAGCCGTGGCTGAACGCAGATGGGGAGAAGGCAAATCCCAACGTCTCGTTCATCCCTTCGCCCGGCTTCCGCCCGCCTTCCGTCATTGTTCCGCCTTCATCCCTCAGCCTTCCGAACCGGTTCCCGGCTGCCTATAATGACGCGGAGATATTAACTAACCGATCAGTTAATTAATTCACGATGAAGAGAACCCTCTGTATCACCCTCGCATTGATGACCGGTGCAGTGCCGGCGCTGGCGGCGCAGGCTCCGGCTCCCGGCACCCTCCAGCAGCCGGAAGCGGTGGGGCCACTGACACTGGAAGAAGCGATTGCGCAGGCGCTGCTGGTGAGCCCGCGGCTGGAGATTACGCGCAGCGGCACGGCGAGCGCCCGGGCGCAGAAGCGTGCGGCACGGGCAGAGGGCAGGCCGCAGGTGACCGTGGGCGGCAGCGGGGCGGCGCAAGGGCCGGCAGTCACCTTCCCTGGGGGCGGCTCCCTCACGCCGGGGCGAATTGGGCAGGGCACGGCAGACCTCTCCGTGCCGCTTTACACCGGCGGCCGGGTCAAGGCGGGTAAGAAGGCCGCCAGCGCCGCCGAGCGAGCCGCATTGGCCCGGGTGGAGGCGGAGGCGCAGGCGCTGGTCCTCGAAGTCACCCAGGCCTACGTGTCTGCCCTGGAAGCGCAGCAGCAGACC
>JAJFMS010000190.1 GCA_020696885.1 Armatimonadota bacterium
GCGACGGCGCCTTCGGCCAGTACTGTGTGGTGCTGCCGGAGCAGGATGCGGTGCTCGCCATCACCAGCGGCGTCGGGGACATGCAGGCGGTGATGAACGTGGTGTGGGAGACCCTGCTCCCCGGCATCAAGACGAGCACCCCGGAGAACCGCGCCGCCACCAGCGACCTGCGGAAGCAGCTTGCCGCGCTGGAGGTCCGTCAGCCCGCGGGCAAGAGCGAGTCGCCCACGGCGAAACGGGTCTCCGGCAAGACCTACCGCTTCGATGCGAACGATCAGAAGCTTGAGACGATCACCCCCACCTTCCGCGGCAGCCGCTGCATGCTGACCGTGCTGGACGGCGCCGGCGAGCGAAAGGTGGAGTGCGGCGGTGACGAATGGGTGACCGGCACCAGCTCCGTAACGGCGCCGCTGACCGGCACCATGAAGGCGAAGGTAGCGGCCCACGGCGTCTGGACGGACGACGGCACCTACGTGGCCACGCTCTGCTTCTACGAAACGCCGTTCGTGCAGACCCTCACCTGGAAGTTCACAGGCGATCAGGTGGCGCTGACGTCGAAGCTGAACGTGGGCGGACCGGCCGGACCGGCGCTGATGGGACGCATGGTCTGACCCGTACGCCTCCCAACGTACCTGTCATCCTGAACGTAGTGAAGGATCTCGAACCGGCACATGGTCCCCACCTGGGCGAGGCACCACGCACAGGGTCGGGATCCTTCCCGGCGCTACGCTCTGGTCAGGATGACAAAGACGGGAACGGTGCGGTCTCCCGGAGGTGCGTCACACCCGCAGGATGACAAGGACGGGGGCGGGGCAAACGCGCGGTAGCCCTGGTTTTGACCCGTAACCGCGGCGGCAGAAACGTCTCTTACCTCACGAGGAAGGGACGACGATGCTGCGCCTCCAGGGATCGCGACGGAAGCTGTGTGACGGCCTCACCCGCCGGGACCTCCTGCACGTGGGCGGGCTTTCCGCGTTCGGCCTGGGGCTGGGCGACGCGCTCTCCCATCCCGCTCCGGCGGCCGCGCTGCCCCGCCCGTTCGGCCGTGCGAAGTCGTGCATCCTGCTGTTCCTCTTCGGCTCCCCCGGGCAGCACGAGACGTTCGATCCCAAGCCGGACGCGCCGTCCGAGATCCAGGGTGAGCTGAAGGCGATCTCCACCTGCCTGCCCGGCGTAGCGATCGGCGAAGGGTTGCCCAGGATCGCGCGGATCATGGACCGGCTCACGGTGGTCCGCTCGCTCACCCACCCCTATCCGTTTCACGGCGTGCCGTACGCGCTTACCGGTGAGCCGACGGTGGACGCGAAGGACGAGACGAAGCGCGATCTCTCCCGCTGGCCGTTCATCGGCTCCGTGGTGGACTACCTGGCAACATCGCGCTGCCGTTTCCGGTGTACACCCACGTCAACTACCCGCTGCTGGCCGGCCCGTACGGCGGTTTCCTGGGTTCGCAGTACGACCCGCTGTATACCGCCTTCGACGCGCCGGGCACCCGGAAGGTGATCGGGCAGAACGGCAAGGAGATACTGGACCCGTTCGCGGGCATCAAGCCCGGCAACCGGATCGAGCTGCTTGGGGCGGAGGGCGCCTCCGGCATCTCCGAGCAGCGGTTCGACCTCCGCCGCTCCCTCCTCCGGCAGTTCGACCAGACCCGCGCGGCGCTGGACAGCCCCGCTGCGGACGCCTTCTCCGCGCAGCAGCGTCGCGCCCTGGCGCTCCTTGCCGCCAACCGTGTGGGGGAAGCGCTGGACCTGGACCGCGAGCCGCTGAAGACGCGCGAGGAGTACGGGATGACGCTGTTCGGGCAGTCCACGCTGGCGGCCCGCCGGCTGGTGGAGGCCGGCAGCCGGTTCGTCACCGTCTTCTGGGACGCCTACGGGCACTTCGCGAACGGCTGGGATACCCACGTCCACCAGTATCCCCGGCTGAAGAACTACCTCCTACCTGGGCTGGACGAGACGTTCTCCGCGCTCATCCTGGACCTGGAAGCCCGCGGCATGCTGGATGATACGCTGGTGCTCTGCCTCAGCGAGCACGGCCGCACCCCGAAGATGGAGAACGTGAAGGGCGGCGGGCGCGGGCACTGGTCTCGGGCGTACTCCGCCGCGTTCGCCGGCGGCGGGATGGGCCGCGGGAACGTGGTCGGCGCCACGGACCGCACCGGCGGCGAGGTGGACCACACGCCGATCTCTCCGAAGGACGTGCTCGCCACCGCCTTCTACCTCCTGGGTATCGACCCCGCCACCACAGTGCCGGACCGCTTCGATCGCCCGCTCCCGATCGCCGGTGACGGCGTGGTCCGCAAAGAGCTGTTCGGCTGACGCTCCGGCTCCGGAAAAGTTTTTCTGCGCGGGGTGTATCCCAGGGCGAAAAACCTGCGTCATAGGTGCATCGCTCGACGGCTACCGGTTAGTTAACCGTCCTCCGTGCGAGCTACCAATCCGGACACCAATCGCCGGCGCCTGCCCCGGGGCCGGACTACCCTTCGCGGAGAGCAATCAATGAACCGTATTCTTCAGGTGACGGCCGTACTGTTGGGCCTCGTGGCCGCACCGCTCGCAGCTCGGGCAGAGAATGGGCCGTACCTGGGACGGCTGTCCACCAACCCGTACGGCTCCAACAGCACCGGCAACCCGTACGGCCAGTATGGGAGTCCGTACAGCTCCAAAAGCACGCGGAACCCGTACGGCACTTACGGCAGCCCGTACAGCTCCAAGAGCTCCACCAACCCCTACACCACGGACGCGCCCAAGATCTACGGCTCGGACGGGAAGTACCTGGGCAAGCTGTCCAATAACCCGTACGACAGCGAGAGCATCTCGAACCCCTACGGGCGGTACGGCAGCCCCTACAGCTCGGACAGCGTGCGGAACCCGTACGGCACTTACGGCAGCCCGTACAGCTCCAAGAGCTCGACCAACCCCTACGCCACGGATGCACCCCGGATCTACGGCAGCCCCAGCTACTCCAGCCCGGGTCTGTTCGGCAACCGCCGGAAGCCCTGACGCCGGGGACGATGGGGGCATGGAGTGTTGGAGTAGTGGAGTAGTGGAGCTGCCGGTGCCCGTACGGGCGTTCGCCATCACTCCATCACTCCATCACTTCTTCTTCAGCAATCCCTGCTTGCGGAGCCACTCCTCGCAGCGCTGCGGCCAGGAGGTGACCGTCTCTTCGGTGGGGCGCAGGCCGTAACCGTGGCCGCCCGTGGGATAGATGTGGAGCTCCGCGGGAACGCCGACCTGCTTGAGCGCCAGATACATCAGGGCGCTGTTGACCGGCGTGATCGGATCGTTGCCGGCGTGCGCCATGAAGGTCGGCGGGGTGTCCTTGCTCACGCGGATTTCCGGCATGAGCGCATTCCCCTCTTTGTTGGCGAGGTACGCCGGGTACACCAGCACCGCAAAGTTCGCCTTGCAGGAGACCTTGTCCACGTCGTCGATGGCGTCGTAGGCACGGCGGTCGGAGTTCGTGGCGGTCCGCGCCGCCAGGTGCCCACCGGCGGAGAACCCGAGGATGCCGATGCGCTCCGGGTCCAGGTTCCACTCCTTCGCCTTGCTGCGCACCAGGCTCAGCGCCCGCTGCGCGTCTTGCAGCGGCTGGAGCGGCGGCTGGTCGGAAGGATCGCCGGGCCGGCGCGGCACGCGGTACTTGAGCACGATGCCGGTGATGCCCAGCGTGTTCAGCCACTCTGCTACTTCGGTGCCTTCCAGGTCCCATGCCAGGATGTGGTAGCCGCCGCCCGGCGCGATCACCACGGAGGCGCCGGTGTCGAGGCTCTTGGCGGGGCGGTAGACTTCGAGGATCGGCGTGGAGACGTTCCCCAGCCGCATCAGCCGCCGACCAGCGACCTTCCCTTCCGAGTCCTTGGTCATGTCCGCTTCGGGACCGATCGGCCCCTTCTCGCTGGGCGGCGTCCCGGGCCACACCGGCACGACCAGCGGCTTCTCAGCCGCGTGCGTCGCCACGGGCGCGAGCAGCGCCGCGACGCCCAGCACGAGCGCCGGAATCCAGACTTGCTTCTTCATCCCACCTCCCGGGAACCGCGCGACTCCGTGCGGCCGCAGCGCCATCTACTCGCCAGGAACGTTGCGGAACGGGCCGCCAATTCCCTGCCGCGTGAGGCGAGGCTACAGGTCTTCCCACTCGTCGAACCACTCCCGCGCCGTGGCGAGCGGCACCGCCTCCGTCACCCGGGACGCCAGCTCGTCGAACGCGTCGCTGACCTCCTCGCGCTGGATCGTATCGAACGGATCACGGGCGCTCCTCCGGTTGAACGCCTCCACAAACGCGTGAAGGGCCGCCTGGACCAGCGCCGCATCCGATCCGGCGCGGTCGAGGGCCGTAACCGCTTTGCGGTAAGCAGCCATCGCGGCCTTGCCGGTGGCGGAGCCGTGCTCGTCCGACCATTCCCGGAACGGGTTGTCCAGGTTGGCGCGCAGCCAGGAGTCGCTGCGCTTCCCGCGGATCGAGAGGCTGCCCAGCCCGGCCAGCCGCTCCGCGAGCACCACCGCATCCGCCTGGCGCACGCCGTCCACCTCCACGCTCTCCAGCGCGGGGAAGGCGGAGGCCGGGGGCAGCGCCTCCACTCCCAGCGAATAGCACTCGCGCAGCCGCAAGCGGCGGAGCTTCGGGAAGCGGGCCAGTTCTCGAAGGCCCGTCACAGTCCCAGGCGGGCCGAAGATCGTCAACTCCTCTAACTCCTGGAACGCGAGCAGGCACTCCAGCCGCACCTCTCGCACGCCCCAGAGCGAGAGCGCGCAGATGCGCTCCAACCCCGGGATGGCCTCGGGGCCATCCGGCAGCCCCTGGCACCGGAGCGTCAGGGAGATCCCCGCGCCGGCTTCCGGAGCGTGCACCTCCAGACCCACTCTGCCCCCCCTTCGTAAGGGGGAGAGAGCGTCCGAACGCGCAGCCGGCGCGAGCGAGAGCCGCTCCAGCGTGCCGCCGGTGGGCAGCCGGACCTCCAGCGGCCCCGGCCCGCAGTCGAGCGAGAGCTCCCCCAACGTAGTCCGGGAAAAGTCGAGCAGCGTCTGCCGGTGATCAGACCACGCCAGGCGGTTAAGATCCGGGCGGGCGGCCAGGTACTCCAGGACCCGGACGTCCCGGCCGGAGTACTGGATCTCTCGCAGCTCCGCTAGTTGATCCAGCTCTTCCCAGCGGACCGGCGCCTCCGGGTCGATCGGGACGCGGATGACCACCCCGGTCTCCGGCTCCCCGGGCAGCAGCCAGATCCGCCAGAGGTCGTTGTGGACCCGGCGCTCCGTGCCTTGCAGGTTGATGGTGAGCTGTGGACCCATCCGGTCCGTTCTCCGGTAGTTCAGAGCTGCCCGGGCCAAGGGGGGAATAGAAGCAGTAGCATAGCGCCTCGTGCGCGTGGAGCGTTGGACGGGCCAAAGCCAGCAGTTCTCCTCTAGCGAAGAGGGGAGACGAGGCCATGGCCGAGGCAGAATGTGCTCCCGAGGCACGACGAACCTTCCACGCGCACAAGGCGCTATGCTACGGGTGATCTATGCTATGGGTGATCTTGCCGTCCAAACTACCTCACGGCACCTCGCCGCCCGCCGGAGCGTCCTGAGCTGTCTCTACGAGGCGCGAGTAGTCCACCTCGCAGCCTTCGATTCGCGAGCTGCGGTAAGCTTCGCGCGCGATCGATTCTGCCGTACGGCGCGGTGCCTCCTGTCGGCTCTGTGCCGCCAGTTTAGCCAATTGTTCTCTTACTCGCTCGCGTCCGTTGTTCATCGTCGTTCCCCGCCCAGCCTATTCCTCCACCGCACCCGGTCAAGCTCCTACGCCACTGAAGTACCGAACTGCCCGTCGGCAGCCTCGTTGTTTACCGCCTGCACCAGCGCTCGCATGTAGGCGATGGAGTACGCCAGTCCCGGGCCGGGGCCGCCGACCATCTGCGGGATGTGGTCCGGGATGATGCAGCCGTCGTAGTCCACGGCTCGCAGCGCCTGCATGGCGCGGTGCATGTCCTGGTAGCCGTCGTCGATGAAGGTTTCCTGCCACGGCTCCGGCATCGGATTGCTCACGTTGCGGAAGTGGACCTTGAACAGCTTGCCGCGCTCTCCGAAGAAGCGGATCGCTTCGACCACATCGCAGCCCATGCCGACCTTGCCGCCTTCCAGCCAGCAGCCGATGCAGAGGCAGACCCCAAAGTTCGGGCTGTCCGCGATCTGCAGCGCGCGCTGGTAGCCCGAGAAGTTGCCGAAGATGCACCGCGGCACGCCGCCCAGCGCGTAGACGGGCGGATCATCCGGGTGGAAGCCGACGAACACGCCCTCTTCTTCCGCCACGCGCATCACCTTCCGGATGAAGTACGCGTAGTTGTCCCAGATCTCGTCTTCGCTGTACTCGCGGCCGTGCGTAATGGCGCCTTCGTACACCTGGCCGTTCCAATGGCCCTTCGCCTGGGAGATATCAAGCTGCCGGGCCGAGACGCCGCCTCGCCCTGCGGTATGGCTGGTGGTCCAGATGCCGTTGCCCATGTGGGCGTAGGTGTGGTAGTGGACCCCAGCCGCGCCCAGCATCCGCAGGAAGCTGCAGAACTCCTCGATCTTCTCGTCGCGGCCCGGGAGGTTGAGCGTGATCTGCTCCACGTTGTGGACGCCGTGGTTGGCGATCCGGTAGATCTGCATGCCGTAGTCCGCCAGCCGCCGGGCCAGCGCCCGGTAACCCTCGAGGGTGTGATCCGCGGGGTTGGCCACGTTTACCATCGCCCACTCCACGCCGAGTTGCTGGAGGAGGAGCAGGTCATTGTCCGTGGCATCGGAGGAGACGTACGTGCCGATCTGGATGCCGGGCCGAGAACCGAAGTACCCGGGAACGGCGCGGAGGGGGAAAGCATTCTTCGTTTCAATCATGGTCACAGCTCAAGGCGTAGATTGCATCCAGCAGCAGAGTAACGGCGCGCAGCGCCACCGGCAACTCACTACGCCACCACTCCAATACTCCATTACTCCCGCCAACTCATCCGATCAGCCGACGGCCCTCGCCTTCCGGGTCGTGGCGCACCTCGCAGCGGGTGTCGAACACCATCGTGGCACGGCGATCGGTGGTATAGGGAGCCCAGCGCGGCAGGCCGGAGTGGTTGGGATCCCCCTTCCGGGCGAAGTGGACCCACGCGCCGCTCACCTGCGCCGCCAGGGCCAGCGCGTCCGGGCGACCGCCGGTGAGGTTGACGCAGAGGTCCGCGTTGTCGAACGCAAACGCGATCTCGCAGCTATGGAACGCCCGCGGACGGCCGTCCAGCATCGGGGTGTGCCACGCGAACAGGTACTGGTATACCGGCGCCGCACGCTGGGCCGACTTCAGGTCCGCCAGGGTGGCGGCGGCGCCCCGGATCGGGGCGGCGGAGATCACGGACCAGAGGTCGAACGGCTTTGCCCTGGGGTACTCCCGGCGGTAGGCCTGGATGATCGCGCCGGCCTTCTCGCCGTGGCGCTGCGTGACGCGCTGCCGCAGTTCCGCTTTGGTGAGAGCGTCCACGTCCGGGTTGTCGCAGCCGTGCACGCCCTCGTTGAGGTTCGTGCCTACCAGCACCGGCACGCCGGCAGAGAGCGCCGGCGCCGCGGGATCGAACGGGTGCGTGGGCAGGATCCGTCCGTCCATCGACGGTCCCCAGGACAGCGGCGCCTTCCCCATCTCCCCGGAGCGAGCCGTGGCGCGCTGCTGGGCAACGCAGAGGCGGTCCGCCGGGATCGACGCAAGCTGGTCGAGCTGGTTCTTCCCCAGCCCCAGTTCGGACAGGAACCCGGCCGCCAGCCGTTCGGAGTCTTCCATCGACTGCGCACGCAGCATGGAGCCGCTCTGGATGATCGCTTTGTGAAAGAGGCCCTTCGCCGCCGGCATCGCCAGGAGGGCGCAGATCTTGGCGCCGCCTCCGGACTGCCCGAACACCGTCACGTTGCCCGGGTCACCCCCGAACGCGGCGATGTTGTCCCGCACCCACTCCAGCAGCGCCACGTGGTCCAGCA
>JAJFMS010000191.1 GCA_020696885.1 Armatimonadota bacterium
GCGGTGGAGTTCGAGATCCTGGGTCGCGGTGGACAGCCGGCCCAGTTGGACGTGCTCCTGGTAGTGGCGCCGCTGCCGATGGTGAACGGCCGCGTGGCGGTGATGGAATCCGCGGGTGCGGAGCCGGTAGCCGTGGACGTGGAAGCGTTTGCGCTGCACCGCGCGATGGAAGCCGCGAACCTGATGCCGCCCCCGGGGCAGGCGGTGGCCGTGATGAACATGGGCGCCACCTACACGGACCTCAACATCATCGTGGGCAACGAAGTGGTGGTGACCCGGTCGATCCCGATCGGCGGTAATGCGCTCACTTCCAGCGTGGCTTCCGTGATGAACGTGCCGGTGGAAGAGGCGGAGCAGCACAAGAAGCACATCGACATTGCGCCGGACCACAGCGCGCACTCGATGGAGTTCGGGGTGATGTCCGTGCCGGATCCGGCCAAGCAGGTGACCCTGCCGTTCGTGGATGAGCTGGTGCGAGAGCTTCGCCGCTCGATCCTTTACTTCCAGTCCCAGGCGGCGGAAGCGGGCCTATCCGTATCCGTGGACCAGGTGATCCTGGCGGGCGGCGGCACGCAGCTCGGCGGCCTTCCGGATTATCTGGGCGAGCGATTGGGGATGGACGTGGCGATCCTGGACCCGTTTGCCGGTCGAAATCGCGCAGATGTAGGCGAGTGGGCCGGTCGGGGCGCAGAGTTGGCGGTAGCCGCCGGGCTGGCGCTGAAGGAGTACAACTAATGGCAAACGTCAACCTGATCTCGGCGCGGCGCGCCGAGCGGGTCCGGCTCACCAAGATCTCCAAGGGTCTGGTGGTCGGCGTGATCGCTGCCGGCGCGGTGAGCTTGCTGGCAATCCTGGTGGTGGGTGGGCAGGTGATGTCCGTGCGCGGGCAGGTTGCCGCCGTGGACCGGGACCTCGAGAAGCTGCGTCCGATCATCCAGGAGATGGAAGCGGACCAGAAAGAGCGGGGCGTGCTCCAGCCCAAGCTGGTGACCCTCACGGACGCGCAGCAGCAGACCCGACGCTGGTTCGGCATGATGGAAGGCTTCAAGCGCGCCGTGCCGGAGCAGACCTGGCTGACCAACGTATCCGTAGAGAAGTCCGGCGAGAGCTCGAAGATCCTGAAGATCAACGGCGTCACCGTCAACCAGTCGCGGGTGGGCGAAACGATGTACCGGCTCTCCCTGCAGCCGGACTACTACAGCAAAGTGGACCTGCGCTACACGCAGACTCTGAAGTCCTCGCTGCTTGACAACGTCGAGTTCGAGCTGGCCGCGCAGTTGAACCTGCCGGAGCCGGACAAGAAGGGAGACGCCAGTGCGACTAAAACCAACTAAGAGCACCATCGGGCTGTTGGGCGGCGTCCTGGGGCTGGTGATCATCAGCGCCGGCACGGTGCTGTGGTTCCAGCAGAAGGCGCTGGCGGAGACCACCTCCACCCTGAAGCTCCGGCAGGCCGAGGCCATGGACGGCAACAAAGTGGCCCGCCAGCGGGACGAGGTCCGGGCCGTCCTGGAGCAGGATCGCGCGCAGTTGCTGTACCTGGAGAACGGCGTCTCTGATGCGGCCTACGTACCCACGCTGCTGAAGCAGTTGGAAGAGCTAGCCTCCTCCACGCACAACAAGGTGCTGGGCGTGCGGCCGATGGCGGACACGCGCGGCCCCACACGGATCGAGCAGCGGCGCGACCCGAACGCCCAGGGCAAGGCCGGCTCCGGAGACGAGAAGAAGGAAGTCGAGATTCCGGAGCCGTACACGCGGCTGGGGATCCAGGTGAGCCTCATCGGCACCTACCAGTCTTCGCAGGGGTTCGTGGATCGCCTCACTCGGTTCCCGAAGATCGTTTCCGTGGAGGAGCTCCAGCTCCGTCCGCACCATTCCGCCACCGGCGAGTCGGCCGAGAAGAGCGGCGTGCTGGACGTGGAGATCAAGCTCACCGCCTTCATCATGAAGGAAGCGGCGCCCGCCGCCAGCTCCGCTCCGGGTGCTATCACCGCTCGGGCCACCGTGGGAGGGACTAACTAATGAAGATGCAGAAGATGGATCCGAAGCAAGTCCCCCAGGTAATCGGCCTCGGGGTGATCTCTGCCGGCGTCTTCGGCTACGCGCTGTTCAACTTCGCGCTGGGCGGGCCGAAGCCCACCACGGCTGTGGAGCCGGCCCCGAAGTCGGGAGCGGCCGTCACTTCGGTAGCCGCCGCGGCCGGCGCCGCCGAAGCGGGAACCGTGCCCGGCGCTGTTCCGGGTGCCGGTCCTGGCGGCGTGCAGGTGGTGCAGAACACCCCGCCCGCGCTACAACTGCCGGGCCAGTACAACCCGGACCCGTTCCGGTCGTCGGAAAAGCCGGAGCCCAGCGTGGTCGTGGCCCCCAAGCCCGCCCCTGCCCCCGCACCGGAGAAGAAAGCGCCGTTGCTGCCCCCGTCCGGTACGGCCAAGCCAGGCCCGGCCGACGGCGCTAGCCAGCCCGCCCCGGCTCCGAAGGTAGTGGTGGTCCCCGCGAAGCCGCCGCGCCCGGAGATCGTGGTCCGCGGCACCAGCGTGGTGGAAGGGATGAACCTGGCGATCCTGGAGATCGGGCAGGAGCACCGGGTGGTACAGGTGGGCGACGTACTCTCCAAGGGCTTCAAGGTGAAGAAGATCAAGCTCGAGGGCGTCGAGGTGGTCGGCGATAAGGATAAGTTCTTTGTGCCCGTGGGAGCGAAGTCGGAGCCGAAGAAGCCCGACAATGCAGAAGGCGCCGCCGCGCAGTCCTAGCGACAGCCTGCGGGCGCGAGACAACGGCGTCCGATTTCGGGCGCGGATGTACCGACACGTAGTGAGGGATGCGTAGCGCACCAGCTACCGCGCGGCCGGCGCGAGCCGTCCGGCGGGCTGTGGCCTGCGCATCCCTCTCCTAATTGGTCCGGTCAACCCCGGCAGGTCCGCCGGAGCTCCGCGGCAGCGGTTCCTAACTCCATCACTTTCCAACTCTCCCGACCACCAGATTACGATGGCGAAACGTCAGATCGGCGAAATCCTGGTTTCTCGCGGCTATATCACGCCGGAGCAGCTCCAGTCCGCGCTGGAAGCCCAGAGCGGCCTCCCCACCATGGAGGCCCTGGGGGAGACGCTCGTCAACATGGGCTACCTCTCCCACCGGGATAAGCTCCGGTGTCTGGCCGAACAGTGGGGAGTAGAGTTCGTCGAGCTGGAGTCGTATCCGGTCGACCCGAATATCGTGAAGCTCGTGGGTCAGGAGATCTGCCGGCGATACAAGGCAATCCCGATCGCTCGCCCGAACGGCAAAGTCGTCGTGGCGATGAAGGACCCCAACGACATCTACGCCATCGATCCGCTGCGGCTGATCATCGGCGCGGATATCGAGCCGGTGCTGGCGGAAGAGGAAGACATCTTCGCCTCCATCGGGCGGTTCTTCGCGGACGACGGCACGGCCCAGGACGCGGTGCAAACCGCGCTCAAGGACATCGATGTCGAGAGCATCGAGGTCACCACCGCCACCAACGAGAACGCCAACGAGGAGATCGCCGTCGATCAGCTCCGGGAGCTGGTGGATGAGGCGCCCGTGGTGCGCCTGGCGAACCTGATCCTGGGGCAGGCGGTCAAAGACGGGGCCAGCGACATCCACATCGAGCCCACGCGCGAAGGGATGCGCGTGCGGTACCGTGTGGACGGTATCCTCCGCGAGGCGATGACGCTGCCGAAGAAGGTGCAGTCCGCATTGATCTCGCGCATCAAGATCATGTCCACCATGGACATCTCCGAAAAGCGCGCCCCGCAGGACGGCCGCATCAGCTTGATGATCGACGGGAAGCAGTGGGACTTCCGCGTCTCCACGCTGCCGTCCGCCTTCGGGGAAAAGGTCGTGCTCCGGGTCCTCGATAAGAGCGCTATCGGGGTGGGTCTCCACCGCCTGGGCATCATGCCGAAAACGCTGGAGCAGTTCGAGAACCTCATCACCCGGACGTACGGAATCATCCTGGTTACCGGGCCGACCGGCTCGGGAAAATCGACCACCCTGTACTCCGTGCTCTCGAAGCTGAACAGCACCGAGAAGAACATCCTCACCATCGAGGATCCGGTGGAGTACGAGCTGGCCGGGCTCACGCAGGTGGGCGTCAATCCCCGGGCTGGGCTTACCTTCGCGGCCGGGCTCCGGTGTATGCTCCGCCAGGACCCGAACATCATCATGGTTGGTGAGATCCGGGACAGTGAAACGGCGCTCATCGCCGTGGAAGCGGCGCTCACGGGCCACCTCGTGCTTTCCACGCTGCACACCAACGACGCGCCCGGCGCCATCCCCCGTCTCCTCGACATGAGCGTGGAGCCGTTCCTCATCGCCTCCGCGGTCTGCGGCGTGCTCGCCCAGCGGCTTTGCCGGGTGATCTGCCCGCGCTGCAAGGTGGCGTACCAGCCCCCCATGGACGCCGTCCGCCGGCTGGGGATCAGTCAGGAAAACACGCAGGGCGTGAAGTTCTACCGTGGGCGCGGCTGCGACTACTGTAAGGGCACCGGTTACAAGGGCCGAACCGGGATTTACGAACTGATGGCCGTCAACGACGAAGTGCGCGAGTTGACGTTGGAGCGGGCAAGCACGCAGAAAATCAAAGAAGCGGCGATCCGGAACGGCATGATCACGTTGAAGTCCGACGCCACCGAAAAGGTGCTGCTCGGTATGACCACGCTCGAGGAGACCTTACGTGTCGTTTACAGCGGTTGATTGGACGCGGATGCCCGCCGCCGAGCCGGAGCCGCAGGTGTCGGCCGGCTCCGTGCCGATTGGCGATTCCCACATCGACGACCTGCTCGTCGAGTGCAACTTACGGGGCGCTTCGGACCTCCACCTCTCGGTAGGGCTGCCGCCCGTCATCCGGATCGACGGCCGGCTGGTGCGCCTGAAGTACGATCCGCTCACCGGCCAGGACATCCCGCGGCTGGTGTACGACGTGCTGACCAACCAGCAGATCCAGTGGTTCGAGAAGGTCCACGAGCTGGACTTCTCGTACGGCATGACCGGCGTGGGCCGGTTCCGGTTCAACGTCTACAAGCAGCGGGGGGCGGTGGGCGCCGCGATGCGCGCCATCCCGACCAAGATCCCCACGCTGGAAGAGCTGCGCCTGCCCCCGATGCTGCGGGAGCTCACCCGGAAGCACAGCGGGCTCGTGCTCGTGACGGGCGCCACCGGCGCCGGCAAGTCCACCACCCTGGCCTCGATGATCGGCATCATCAACCAGGAGCGCGACTGCCACATCATGACGATCGAGGATCCGATCGAGTACCTGCACACGCACGGCCGGTCGATGATCAACCAGCGGGAGCTGGGGCAGGACACGCACAGCTTCGAGAACGCCCTGCGCGCCGTGCTCCGGGAGGACCCGGACGTCATCCTGGTGGGTGAGCTTCGGGATCTGGAGACGATCTCCTCCGCCATCACCCTGGCGGAGACCGGCCACCTGGTGTTCGCGACCCTCCACACCCGCAACGCGCCCCAGACGATCGACCGCATCGTGGACGTCTTCCCGGCGTACCAGCAAGACCAGATCAAGATCCAGCTCGCGAACGCGCTGGAGGCGATCGTGGCGCAGCAGCTCCTCCCGCGCTCCGGCGGCGGCCGGATTCCGGCGCTGGAGATCATGCTCGCCAGCAGCGCCGTGCGGAACGTGATCCGCGAAGGCCGGACCGATCAGCTCTACTCCTGTATCGAGACCGGCGCCCAGCACGGGATGCAGACGATGGACCGCTCGCTGGTGCAGCTACTCCGCACCGGCAACATCACCATGGACGTGGCGAAGACCAACAGCCTGGACCCGGACAACTTCATCCGGCTGTTGAAGAACTTCGGGATGTAGCCGGGAGCAGGTGCTCCTTCGGCGGGAAATGATGGTGACGAGGTCCGGGCGTTCGTGCCCGGACCTCGTTTTGCCTGAGGTTGCGGTAGATGTATCGTAGGGCAGCGGCTCTGCTTGCCCTGCAACCCGACTAACCCAGGCGCCTTAACCCGCGCTGGTCACGGCTCTGCCAGCGCTGGGTGTAAACGCCCTGCCAGGGCAACCACGGCGTGTACCCCTACGGACAACGACCATGCGAGCGATCGGCTCATGGTAGCGGCGGCTTCCTGAAGACCGCATGGTCGTTGGCTCAGATGGCGCCGCCGGCCGACGTAGGTGAGCCGGAGAAGGAAAAACGCGCTGGCTAGGACCATGACACCACTGTGGTATCATCGGAACCCTGTTGAGCCGGAAGGGGTCAAGTGCCACGCTCGCTTTGCTGGAAGTCGGCTGATGGTTGATCCTCCCGAAGAACCTCACTTCGAATGGCTGCCGCCGCCAGAGGTTGCGCCGGCGGCACCCGAGCCGGTGCGGCATCATCCGGAGTTGGAGCGCCCGGCCACCGACTCCCACCTTACTTACTACGCGCCTGCCGGTCCGCCTGACGGCTACTCGCGGGTTGCGCTGCTCGCCATCGTGATCGGTCCCTTCACCTGCCTGTTCGGAGGAGCGATGCCGCTGTTCGGAGTCGCCGGTGTGGTGCTGGGCGTGATCAGCCTGGTACGCCAGAAGCGGGATCCCGAACTCGGAGGTGAGGCAAATGCGTGGCTGGCGATCGTAGCGGGGCTCGGGCTGCTGCTCCTATGGGCCGGACTCAGGACCTATGT
>JAJFMS010000192.1 GCA_020696885.1 Armatimonadota bacterium
GTCCGGGCCGCCGTGTCCCGTGGTGTAGTCGTGGTACGCGGTGTGGCAGCCGCCGCACGCCTGGAACGCTGCAGCACCCACCTTGAGCTGTTCGGCATCCAACGGAGTGCGGTCTCCGCCTGTAAAGTGGCCATACAGGCTATCCTCCGGGGTTGCGTTCGGATGCAGCGTGGCATAGGCCTTTGCGGTCAGCCCGCCTACCCCGAGCAGCGCGATCACCAGCAGCGCCATCATCATCGGGCGCTTGGAGGGGCGTCGGTCCGGGCTGCGGTCGATCCAGGGGGCCAACGCCAGGAAGGTCATCGCGATCCCGGGAATCACCACGGCCGGAATCCAGGAGAAACGAGCCAGCGGCTTGAAGCCACCCCAATCCTTAACGAGCTGGAAAAGGAAGAGCAGATGCCACTCCGCCCGGGCGTGGTAGCTGGGGTCGCTCGGGTTCGCCTTGAAGTCCAGCTCCGCGGGGCGTGCCGCCGCCAGGGCGAAGATGGCGATAAAGGTGAGCACCACCGCCCAGAGCGCCTTCTGCATCTGGCGCTGGACCACTCCGGAAGCCGGCCGCGGCTCCGCGCCCACCATGGTGGTGGGGATGGTGGGGCCCTTCCGCCGGGCCCAGAGGACGTGCGCGTAGCCCAGCCCGAAGAGAATTGCCGGCAGCAGCAGGATGTGGATGGCGTAGAACCGTGTGAGCGTGAGCGCGCCGATGTCCGGGCCGCCGCGCAGCATGATCGCCGCGGTAGGGCCGATCACCGGCACGCCTTCCGCGTACATTGTCCGGACCACCGTGCCGTGGTAGGCGTCCTGGTCCCACGGCAGCAACTCCCCGGTGACGCCGAACACGATGACCAGGTTGATCAGGACCAGGCCGGAGAGCCAGACCGCTTCCCGCGGCGCCTTGTAGGCGCCCTGGACGTACGTGCGCGTGAGGTGGAGGCCCAGCACCACGATGAGGGCGGCGGCGCCGTAGTGATGCAGGCCTCGCACGAGGCCGCCCATCGGCAGCACCTTGTCGATGTAGCGGACCGACTCGTAGGCGGCATCCGGGTGCGGGGAGTAGTACAACGAGAGGGCGAAGCCGGTGACTGCTTCCACCAACAGCAGCGCCACCGCCACGATCCCGAGCGTGTGCAGCCAGCCGACCCCCTTGGGAAGCCCCCCGCTTGCGGCGGTCGGTGCGACCGAAGTCCGGTCGCGCAGCCATTCCTGGATTCTGGCCAGCACGAGTTAGCTCTCTTTCACCTGAAGCTCACCATTCTGCACCCGCGACACCAGGCGAGGCAGCGGCGCCGGAGGAGGCCCATCCTTAACCGTGCCGTCCGCGTTGAACACGCCGCCGTGGCACGGGCAGAAGAACACCTTCTCTTCCGGCTTCCAGTTGACGGCGCAGCCGGTGTGCGTGCAGACGGTGGAGAATACCACGAACTCCCCGCCTTCTTTGCCCACCACCACCCGCTTCGTACGGGTGGCGTTGTACCAGCCGTCCTGATGCTCGTAGCTGTATACCACTTCCCGCCGGTCTTCCCCAAACTGGTCGGTCGCCCCCAGGGAAACCCACTGCTCCCCAGACGCGCCGCGCTCCAGGGGCGCGCCGAGGAGGCGGAGGATCGGTACCCCAGCCAGGGCTCCGACCACACCCGCGCAGACGGCGGTCACCACCAGAAAGTCTCGCCTTGAGCTGTCCCTGGTGTCCTCCGGCTCTTGTGGATCGACAGACTCCTCCATCACAGGCTCCGTTTCAGACCCGCACGCTCGTGCGGCACAGCAGCCGAATTGTAGCCCAACGCCACCCCGGCGGCCCATCCGGCCGCTCATTCGGCGATCGATCCGGCATCCGCTCCGGTCAGTGCGCCACTATCGGTTTTCCTATCACTCCACGCACCAATTATTTTGTACCCCGCGATACAGACCCACCTAACCTGGGTTACGCCGCCCCGCGCGAGCTGCCGACAATAGTAGACGGTCTGGATCAGGGTGGAAGTTGCACCCCTGCCACCGGGTCTAAAATCGCCTTCAAGCGTGCCTGCTCTGGGACCAAATTAGGTCTAAGGTCCCGCGTCTGGGAGCACGCAAAAGGCGTAATCCTATATAGCAACGGAGCCGCGCTCCCCTTCAGACCAGGCAATCCTGGTGGAGCGCGGCCCAAAAAGGGCAACCGAAACCAATGCAGGCACTCACCCTAGCGCGCCAGCGCCTCCGCGCCCGGATCCAGCACCCCTCCACGCCGGAACCGGTCCGACTTGCTCACGGCCTCCTGGAGAGTGGGCAGAGCCGGTACCTCCCGATCCTCTCCAGCCCCCTGGCCCAGGAGATCCTGGCGCGAGGCTACGAAGCCCGCACCCTGGAGAAGATCTACGCGAACCGCGTCACCGATCAGAGCCTCGTGGGCCAGATCGCGGACCGCATGATCCTGGACCTCCCCCTCCACAGCGCCCTCCGCGAGCGATTCGAGGCCACCGTCGGCGAGATCTGCGCCGCCGCCGTGATGGCCCAGCGAGCAGGAGCGCCTGAGTTCCGGCTCCTCTGCGCCCCCTGCGGCGTGGGCAGCGAGCTGCTAGGGGCGGCGGTGCGGTTGCGCCGCGAGCGGCCCGAAACGTTTGCCACACTCCGCTGCTGGGGCGTAGACCCGGATGCGGACGGTCACTTCCTGCCGGAAGCTCGCCGCCGCGCCGCGGCCGCGGACGTGAATGCCGAGTTCCTGCGCGAAGACCTGCGCCGGTTCCGCAGCGTCGACGCCGTGGTGGACCAACAGGGTCCGTTCCACCTGATCAACTGCGTGGGAGCCTCTCAGACCCGCAGCGTCGAGGAGTTGGGCGTCCTCGTCGAAAGGTATTCACGAGCGCTTGCTCCCGGCGGCACGCTGCTCATCGACCGCTGGCAGCCGGCCAGCCGGTCCGTGCTGACGGCGGACCTCGGGCTGCAGATGCCTTACCACAACGTGCGGGCATTCCAGGCGATGCTCGCCACCCACGGCCTGACCATTGAGCGAGAGCACCCCACCGGCGAAGGCGGCAACGTCCTCCTCGTGGCAGGGAAGTCTGGCTAGCATCGCCGGTCCCCGGAATCCTCAGGCCGGTCCCGCGGGTGCGGGACCGGCCATTTTGCGTGACCGGGGCAGCGCACTCCGTTCTCGATGACGGCGACTACGAGCGTGAAATGCCTCGGTCTACGGTTAGAGGCCGTAACCTAGCGCCTCGTGCGCGTGGAGAGCTGGACCGGCCGCTGGCAGCAGTAACGGGTTTCGTTAGTTGAATACGACTGGGGAATGTCGGTAGCGACGCAGTGGAGAGAACGTGCGACCCGACGCGTGGTTCTGCGTAGGGGCACACGCTGTGGACGCTGTGGTTGCCCTCGCCAGGCTTCCTCCCGGCGTTGGCAGAGCCGTAACCACCGCTCGGGGGCGGTACGGCTTTGCGCCCCCCCCCGCACCGTCTGCGTTTGCAGGGCAACCCCGGCGAGTCCCTACCAGACAATGGCCGTGAGCCCACCTTTATTTCGCGGCCCCGCTGCGCTACGGCTTAACTTCCCGTGCGAACCGGTAGTACCACAATCGCCCTCGGCTCGGAACCTCTACCATAGGCACCGAAGGCCAGGAGAAGCGCCACCTACCACGGGTGCGGCCGAACCTCCCACGCGCACGTGGCGCTAGGCTACGGGTTACCTTCCACCCAAACAGCCCACTACCAGCCAGGCAAAAAAAACGCCCCGGCCGTAGGGCCGAGGGGCGTGTAGTAGAGCAAGTTCTTGCCGAATATCCCCGCTGGCGGCGATTGAGAAACTCCAACGATAGTCCACAGAGAACGCCAAAGGAATGGCCGACTATCTCTGCCTTCGCCTCGCGGCCGAACTCCCGCACGCTGCGGCCTGGGTTGATCACATGCGGGTGAACCTCGACTCGAACCAGTAATTGTCAGATCGACCTTGCCGCGCTACAATTGAAACAGATGTTTAAAACGGCTGTTTCAACCGCGAACCGATCGACCCCAGCGGCTTCCGGCGAGACGCGTGGCCTCTCCGGAACCGCGTTCACGCTGCTCCTGGCAGCGCTTACCGCCCTCACGGCCCTCTCCATCGACATGAGCCTCCCGGCCATGCCGCTGCTCGAGCGGACCTTCGGGGTGGGCGTTTCGGCGGTCCAGCTCAGCCTGAGCCTGTTCCTCATCGGCTTTGCGGGAGGGCAGCTCGTGTGGGGGCCGCTGTCGGATCGAATCGGCCGGCGGCCGGTATTGCTTGGCGGACTGGCGGTGTTTACGCTGGCCGGCCTTGCGTGCGCGGCCAGCACCTCCCTCCCAGCTCTGCGAGGGCTGCAGGGAATCGGCGCCAGCGCCGGCCCGGTGATGGCGCGGGCGATGGTCCGGGACCGCTTCGACACCCGCCAGGGCGCCGGTGTGCTCTCCCAGATCACCCAGGTGATGATCGTGGCGCCGCTCATCGCGCCCACGCTGGGTGGCTACCTCCTGGTGTTTTCCGGCTGGCCCTCCATCTTCGTGGTGCTGGGCAGCCTGGGTGCGCTCCTCCTGGCGGTGAGCTGGCGCGTACTGCCGGAGACCCTGGTAGAACGCCACGCTCACGCCGGAGGGGCCGGTTATCTCCGCGAGGGGTTCCGCGCGGTGCTCACCCATCCGGACAGCCTTCGCGCCACCCTCACGGTCTGCTTCTCGTATGCGGGGATGTTCGCCTATATCAGCGGCTCGCCGTTCATCCTGATCGAGCTGTTCCACGTGCCGAAGCAGCACTTCGGCCTCTTCTTCGCCCTGACCGCCGCCGCCCTGATGGCCGGCGCCACCACGAACCGAATCCTGCTCCCCAGGCGCTCACCCACCGTGCTCCTCACGCTCGGGCTGCGCCTGATCCTGGCGGCAGGGGTCCTGCTGGCGCTGCTCACCACGGCCCGCGTAGGCGGCTTGGCCGGGGTGATCGCGCCGATGATGGTCTACCTGTTCGGGCTCGGTCTCGTCCAGCCGAACGCTACTGCCGCCGCAATGGCGCCGCATGCCCGCCTGGCGGGGATCTCATCTTCGGTTATCGGCGGGCTGCAAACCGCGGCCGGCGCGCTGGCCGGTTACTGCGTGGGCGCGTTCTACAACCACACACCGGCCTCCCTGGCGGTGACGGTCGCCGGTTCCGCCGTCCTGGCGTTCCTGTGCCTGGAACGGGGCAGGACCACGAGCGCGGATGAGGCCACGGGAGCAACCGGATGAGCGACCTCCGCGAGCAACTACTGGACGCCGCGGAGCGCCTCTTCGCGCAAAACGGCATCGCGGGGACGACGGTCCGCGACATCACCGGCGGCGCGGGGGCAAACGTGGCGTCGGTGAACTACTACTTCGGTTCTCGGGAGGCGCTGTTGCAGGCGGTGATCGCCCGGCGCCAGGAGCCGCTGAACGAGGAGCGTCTACGCCTGTTGGCAGAGGCCGCTCCCGCCGGCGAGCCGCCGCAGCTCCGCGCCGTGCTGCATGCGTTAGCCGCTCCCTGCGTCCGGCTCGCGTTCGAGCATCCGTCCTTCGCCCGGCTGGCAAGCCGCCTGCGCGCCGAGGCGGACGGGGCACTCTGGCGAGAGTACCGCGCCAGCCAGTCCGCCGTACGGGAGCGATTCCAGGAGGCTCTCGCCGCCGCCCTGCCGGACCTGCCGGACGCCGAGCTCGAAACCCGTTTCCACTACGTGCTGGGCGCGCTGCAGCAGCTCTGGGCTCACTGTCCCTTCCCGCCGGAGGAGACGCCAGACCGGGTCCTCACGCGCTTCCTGCGGTTCTTCGAAGCGGGACTCCAGGCATCCGCATCGGACGAGTGCGAACGCGGTTCCTGATGGAGTGTGGTGCAAGCGCGGTCCCTTCGTTTACCCACGGTCCGTGATGAAACTATACGAGCGGCGATGACCTCTCACGCACCGGGAGCTGGTCTGTGACGGACGTATCAACCGCTGAGGATGCCGGGAGGGTGTGCCGCAGGGTATAATCAGAGTTGATAGTTATTGAAACTCGTTCTCATTTAGTGACTCATGTTACGGCAAACGAAGCAGCGCGAAGCGATCCTGGAGTTGTTCCAGCGGGCAAACGAGCACCTCACCGCGGCTCAGGTCTATGACCGGGTACGGCAGGTGCTGCCCACCATCGGCTTTGCCACCGTCTACCGTAACCTGAATTCTATGGCCGACGAGGGACTGATCCGAGAGATCCGCGTGGGCGACGTCTCGCAGTATGATCGACGCACGGAACGGCACGACCACGTGGTGTGCCGCCGCTGCGGACGCGTGGTCGACGCGCTGCTCCCGCTGTCCGAGGAAGCGTTGACCGCCGTAGCGGCCCAAACCGGGTTCGAGATCGACGAGCACCACATCCAGCTCTCGGGCCTCTGCCCGTCCTGCCGGTAACCCCTTTTTTGATTAGGAACCCTTACCCCAATTAGCGAACAAGCGATGGAGGTGCGGAGCGGACCTGGCTGCCCGGCCCTACAAGCTAGTTCAGGGTAAGGAGTTCTAAATGGCGGGTATCGCTCAACCGGGCGCCGGGGGAGGCGTCCAGTCTGGGGTCAAGCTCAAGCTTTTCGTGATGATGGTGCTCCAGTTCTTCATCTGGGGCGCCTGGCTGCCGCTGGTCTTCCCGTACATGGGAAAGATCGGGTTCACCGGGGACCAGCAGGC
>JAJFMS010000193.1 GCA_020696885.1 Armatimonadota bacterium
TATAGAACAATTGTTTGTGTGTGAGTATAACAGGGTGGGTGGTTGCTGGCAAGGTTAGTGGCTGGTGGTTAGGGGACCTAGGGGGACCCCTCCCCGGCCTTCGGCCACACCGCCCGAAGGGCACCCGCCATCGTTGATGGAGAGGGGCCGTGGTACGGTGGGTGGGTGGTGCTGGGCAGGGGACCCCACCCCGGCCTTCGGGCACGCGTTGGTGGTTAGTGGTTGGTGGCTGGTGGTTAGGGGACCCCACCCCGCCCTTCGGGCACCCCTCCCCATTTGCAATGGAGAGGGGCCGTGGTACGGAGGGAGGGCGATGCTGGGCCGGGTTGGGTGGTGAGGGACCCATGGCGGGTGCGGCCTGGCGGGAGGGTTGCGAGCGTCGAGGACACCGGCGGTCTGGCGACGCGCCGGCTACAGGGAACGGGAGCAACTGCCGCCTACCACTAGCCACTAATCACCAGCCACTAACCACTAACCACCAGCCGCTACTGCAAGTCCCAGAGGTAACGGCTGCGGTCCGTGACAGTGATCTGGTCGTTGGGGGTGGTGGGGGTCCAGTTGGTGCCGTCGGCGAGCTGGGCGGCGGTCATGCTGCGGACGTGACCGTCGACGAAGAGCACGGAGCCGGAGCCGCGGTGGCGGTCCGCTTCGAACCCGCCAGTGGGACCCAGGTAGCTGCCGACGCCCCAGCCGCCGTAGGAGTAGGTGCATTGGTCGTGGCTACCGAGGGTGGCGGGGGCCGCCGCGAGGCAGTAGCCGCCGCGCTCCGGGTACAGCGAGCTGCGGTTCACCCAGGAGCCCTCGCCGGACGTGATGCTCACCCCGACGCACATCACGGTGCCGGCGGGATTTTGCACGGCGGCCACGTTGGTGGGCGGCCCGGAGGACATGAACTGGAGGTTGAAGTCACTGCAGTCTCTGGCGGCGGGGGCCAGGTAGTCCACGTTCCAGCCGTAGCCTTCCCAGATGGAGATGTTGCCGGGGAGGTTCAGGGGCGGCTGCCAGATAGTGCGTCCGGCGAACGTGGCGTCCACCATATTGGGACAGCGGAACACCTGCCAGCTCTTGGCGTAGGGGTACACCTGGCCGGCCCAGGAGAGCCGCGGTGCGGCCAGGTACGGGACCGGAAAGCCGTCGTCATAGTCGCCGAGGTACATGGTGACGGCCATCCCGATCTGATGCAAGTTGGAGCGACACTGGGTCTTCCGCGCCGCCTCGCGGGCCGAGGCAAAGACCGGAAATAGCAGCGCGGCGAGGATGGCGATGATGGAGATCACCATCAGCAATTCGATGAGTGTGAAGCCGCGCTTGCGCACCGGAACCTCCTTCGGGGATGGTAGCTGGTGATTGGTTGATATCATACACGGCGCGCTTGCCTGCTTCCGCCCGGAAGATCAAAAAACATTCTTTGAAAATCGCCAACAAAACCGAGCGGTTCCGGCTCTATCATCCGGCGGTCTGCAAGACGCCTGCCAACCGGGCTCATGGGGGCCTTGCGGGGCGTGGGGAGATGAGGGGAACCGATGCCTGGGGATTCGAACGGGGGCGAGGGAGCGGACGGCGCCGCTCTGGTGACGGGTACGGCGAAGTCGACGCGCTCCGCGCGCCGGGCCCGCCGCATCGAGCGCAGCCGACGGGATCGGGTAGCCGAGGCGGTGACGGTGGCCGGAAGCCTCCGTCTTGCCGCGGAGCTGGTGGTGAACCAGGTCCGGCTGGCGATGGCCAGCGCGCCGGGTACGCCGCGACAGAAGCAGGTCTTGGGCCGGGCTGCGTCGCGGCGGTCGCGGCAGGTGCTGCGTGAGCTGGACGTGAATTGCCGCGACCTCTACGAGGCGCAGATCGGTCTGGAGCAACTGCGGGGAACGCCGGAGGAGCGCGGCGCCCGGCTGCAGGTGGAGGCCGCGGGCGAGCAGTTCGTGGAAACGTTCGTCCAGCTTGCATTCGTGCTGGTGGAGGTGAGCCAGGGCTCGGGGGAGGCCGAGGGGGCGGTGGGGAGCCCGGCCGAGGAGGTTGAGACCGCCGGCTCTTGACTGCCTAGGGCCCGGACATCAAGTGCTCGCATGCAAGCTTAGCATTTTATAGATGGTATGAGAAATACCGCTCCAGCGTTTGCAGCGCGCAGTAACTCCGCCGACAATTGACCCGTCAGTCACTGCGACGCGGAGAGTCGATTTGAGCGGTACCTATGATCCCGACCAGCGCAATTTCGTCCTGCTGGCGCGAGATATCTGCGGGGTCTACCCGGAGCTCGAGTCGATGGGGCGGGAGCGGAGCTGGAAGCCCTATCCGCATCTGGGGGCGATTCGCACCGAGCTGAGCGGCGCCCAGACTCGCGAGGGGGTAAGCGGCCTGGTCCGGCAACTCCGCCGGCTGCTGGATCCGCCGCGACTGGAAGCGCTGCGGGGAGCATGGGTGCAGAGCGAGCGAGCGCTGGAAGAGCAGCTCGTGGACCTCGTGCACGCCGAGCCGCTGCTGCAGTTGGCGATGGGGAGCACTTCACCGCTGCTGGAGATTTTGAATCACCGCCGGATCGAGACCTGGTTCCAGCCGATCTTCATGGCGGACTCGCCGAAGGTGTGGGGCTACGAGTGCCTGATGCGCGGCCGCGGGCCGGCCGGGGAGCTGATCTCGGCCGGGGAGCTGCTGGCGTGGGCGCGGGAGGACAAGCTGCTGTTCCTGCTGGATCACCACTGCCGCGAGACGCACCTTACCAATGCCGGCAAGCACGGCATCGGCCGCGACTGCCACCTGCTGGTGAACTTCCTCCCGAACTCGATCCATTCGCCGGCGTTCTCGCTGCAGGCCGCGATGGAGGCGGCGCGGAAGAGCGGTCTCTCGCCGGAGCAGATCATCTTCGAAGTAGTAGAGACCGATCAGATCCGCGACCGCGATTCCCTGCGCCGGATCCTGGCGCACTACCGCGAGTTCGGCTTCCGCGTAGCGCTGGACGACGTGGGCAGCGGCTACAGCGGTCTCGCCCTGATGGGCGATCTGAATCCTGACCTCATCAAGATCGATCGGGAGCTGGTCCGGAAGTCGGTTGACTCCGCGTGGCACCGGGGCATCTGTGAATCGCTCGTCAACCTGGGCAAGACGAACGGACGCCTGGTGCTGGCGGAAGGCGTGGAAACGGAAGACGAGCGCGCGGTGATGGCCGCCATGGGCGCGGATCTTTACCAGGGCTACCTTTTCGGCCGCCCGGCGCCGGTGCCGGCCCTGACCTCCGCGCGCCCTTCCTGACCTTCTGAGGCGCCGCGGTGCCCCCGTCCGGTAGGTACCCTTCCCGGCGCGCTGTCGCTCGCCCGCCGTTCCCGGCCGTCGCCCGCCCGCGCCGGGTAACCGGAATAAATCGGCCGGGAAATGAGGCACCGCCGCGGTTCATGGTGGATACCATGAACGGAAGGAGCCCGGCTTCCCCCGCAGCATGGCCGGTCCGCGCCCTGGCTTCGCCGCTCCGGCAGCCCCGTTGTCCTGGCGGCAGAGCGCTTCCTTCCCCAATCCGGCTCACCCGCCTACCGGCCATGATCGAGATCAAGCACAAAGACACCGGGGAGGTCCTCCAGTCAGTCGACGACGACTCACTGGAGAACGTGGTGCTGCGTGGGAAATCGTTGGCCGGGGCGGATCTTGCCAATGCGGACCTCACCGGGGCGGATCTGGGCGGCGCCGATCTGCGCGGCGCGATACTAAGTGGGGCGCGGCTCGGATTCGCGGACCTGGGCGGCACGCACCTCCGGGGGGCGGACCTTACCGGCGCCGATCTCTCTACGGTAGCCGCCGCATTGGCCGATCTCACCGGCGCGGTGCTGGACCGGGCCGAGCTGTACGGAGCAGACCTGTTTGGAGCTCGCCTGGACGGGGCTTCGCTGCGCCACACCTCGCTGCGCGCCGCCGACCTGGACAACGCCACCCTGGACGGGGCGCGGCTCGAGCGGTGCTACTACGACCGGGCGACGCGGTGGCCGGAGGGGTTCTCTCCGGAGAAGCACGGCGCCGTTCTCCTGGCGCCCCCGCAGGCAGCCGGCTGACGCGCTCGCGGCCGGAATAGCTGACGCTCTTGCACGGCCCCGCTGACGTCCGCACTTCTCATGCGGCACCGGGTCCGGGCACCCCATCCCCCAGTAGATCAAGCCCTCCCCCGCTTTCGTGCCCGCGGTAGTGCACGCTATGCTCCTAGCAACGGTTCTCTTCTGGGCTAGCTGGGCCCTCATCATTTACACCTACGGGGTGTTCCCCGTGCTGCTGGCCATGCTGGCGGCTCGGCGGCGCAAGCAGTTTCCTCCGGTGATGGACCTACCGGATGAGGAACTGCCGCGGATCGCGATGGTTGTGTCCGCGTACAACGAAGCGCGCTACCTTCCCTCCAAGCTCGAAAACACTCGCCGCATCGATTATCCGGCGGATCGATTCGAGATGGTGCTGGGTTCTGACGGATCGTCTGACGGCACCGTGGAGCAGATGCGCCAGGCCGACCTGCCGTTCCTGAAGGCGTTCCCGTTCGAGGAGCGCCGCGGCAAGGTCTCGGTGCTGAACGACCTGATCCACCGGACCGACGCCGAGATCGTGGTGATGTCGGACGCCAACACCATGTTCGCTCCGGACGCGGTCCGGAAGCTGGTGCGCCACTTCCGTGAGCCGCACGTGGGCTGCGTGAGCGGCGAGCTGTCTCTGGAGCAGGACGGCGGGGTGTCCGGCGAGGGGCTCTACTGGCGCTACGAGGGCTGGATCAAGCGGAATGAAAACCGCCTGGGCTTCCTGGTGGGCTGCAACGGCGGCATCTTCGCGATGCGCCGCGAGCTATACGAGGCGCTCCCGGCGAACACGCTGGTCGAAGATTTCGTGATGACGCTGCGACTGGTGGAACGGGGCTATTGCGTCCGGTTCGAGCCGGAAGCGAAGGCCACCGAGCCGCCCTGTCCTACCGCCCGGGCGGAGATGATGCGCAAAACCCGCATCGGCGCCGGCGGGTTCCAGGCGCTGGGGTTGACCTCCGGCCTCCTGCATCCGAAGCACGGGGTGCGTGCGTTCGCTTACACCGGACATAAAGTGCTGCGGTGGTTCGTACCCCACTTCCTGATGGTGGCGCTGGCCGCCAACTGCGCGCTCGCCGGCGAGCCGTTCTACCGGGGTCTGCTGGTGCTCCAATTGGCCGGAGCGCTCGTGGCCGGATGGGCGTACAACGCTCGGCCGGGCACCAACCTGCCGCGCTGGACGCGGCCGGTCAGCTACTTCTACCTGATGAATTACGCGCTACTCTGCGGGTTCATCCGCTTCCTCTTCCGCACCCAACGGGTCACCTGGGACCGTTTGGCCCGCTAACCGATCAACTCCGCTGGTTCCACTCCCGCGTCCGTGCAATGCTGCGCGCGCGTCGGCGAGGTAGATGAGTGAAACAAATGGCCCTTGAGAGCCGGGTCTTCAACGTGGACGCCCTCTGGCGTGTCGAGCGAATGTATCGTCAGCGTCTCACGGATGAACCGGGAGACATGGTTGCCCGGGTAAGCCTGGCCTGGTGCCTCTTTCTCCAGGCGCTGCACCGGGCGGGAGAAGAGAACGCCCTGACCGGAATCGACAGCGCCCTGGAAGAGGCGGGCATCCCGATCACCGAGATGCTCGAACTAGGCGAGGATGATGGCGAGGAAGGCCGTGCGGCCGATCGCCTGTTGGAAGACTGCTTGCGGCAGACCGTCACCGTACTTCAGCTCAGCCCCGACCCCCGGGACCGGACCGACGTGGAGCGCCTCCAGGCGCTCATCCGCCTCTCCGGCGGGGAAGCGGCCATCGCGGACGCCGAGGATCAGTCTCGCCAGATCCTGGTGCAATTGACCCGGGAGATGCTGAACGAGGGCGCGGCGTCTAATCGATACCGCCGGGTGGATGGCCGCCGGCGGCAGAGCCCCTCGTAGGCGGGTTCGAGGAGAGTTTTAGACAGGATTACAGGATTGAATAGGACGGGGAAGGTGCGGAGGAAGACCGTCGCTGCGGTGCTTCTACCGACCTGTCTCATCCTATTCAATCCTGTAATCCTGTCTAAACGTCCCGACCTTTCTCCGGGGGCTAGCTGCTCATGTCCATGCCGCCGTTCGGGTGCAGGCATTGGCCCATCATGTACGAGGCGTCACTGGACGCGAGGAAGACGTAGCACGGCGCCATCTCACACGGCTGGCCGGCTCGCTTCATGGGGGTGTCCGCACCGTACTGCTTGATGTCCTCCGCCGGGAATGATGCCGGGATGAGTGGGGTCCAGATCGGTCCGGGGGCCACGGCGTTCACCCGAATGCCTCGCTCGATGAGCTCCTTGGCCAGGCCCCGGGTAAAGGTGAGGATCGCGCCTTTGGTGGAGGCGTAGTCCATCAGCTTGGCCTGCGGCGTGTTCGCCTCCACGGACGTGGTGTTGACCACCGCTCCGCCTGGCGGTAAGTGGGGCAGCGCCGCCTGCGCCATGAAGATATAGCCGAAAATGTTGGTGCGGAAGACTTTCGTCACCTGCTCCTCGGTGATCTTCTCCAGGCCCTCGTTGAGATACTGCTGGGCGGCGTTGTTCACCAGGATGTCCAGCCGGCCGAAGTGCTCCACCACCTGCCGCACCGCATCGAAGCAGAACTTCCGGCTCCCCACGTCGCCGGCAATCG
>JAJFMS010000194.1 GCA_020696885.1 Armatimonadota bacterium
GGTGCTTTTGTGGGCGAGCCCCGCGGTCGTCGTGCGTCCGTAGGGCCTCGCGATGACCGTTCGTCAGCGCGCTGCCACGCTACCGCCGGCCCCGCGTGCCGCCTCCGTAGCCACCGCCGCCGGAGTAGGGAGGGCGGCCCGCTTCTGGCTGCACCGTGTCGCAGAGGGAGACGAGGAACACCTCAAGGGCCATGTCCGGGTCTTCGATCCCATACTCCCAGCCCTTGGTGCCCGCGTCCAGCACCGCGAGGCGGTCCAGCGCCTGCTGGAGGTGCGCCCAGCTAATCTGGCGCGCCTGGCCCCACAGCTTGTTGCGCTGCCACTCGGATTGGGTCCCCTTGAACAGCCGGGCTTCTTCCGGAAGCGCGTCCAGCAGCTCGGGAGGCACGCTGGCCGGGTCGTCCTTCGCGTTGACCCGCCGCTCCTGCAGAAACTTCGCCTGGGCCACCTGCCGGAGCGTCTTCGCCAGCATCGGGAGGATCTGCTGCACCACCGTGCCGCTCTCGCGGAGGTCGCGCAGCACGTTGATCGCCTGCCGCCGGTCGCCCTTCATCATGGCATCCAGCAGGTGCCAGATGCTGTCGTCCGGCGGGGGCGCCACCAACTCCGTGACGTCGTTGATGCTGATGGAGGTCCGGTCGCCCACGTAGGAGATCAGCTTGCGGACCTCGTGGACGAGGCGCTGGGAATCCGCGCCCACCCGGTTGGCGAGCTGGGCGGCTGCCGGCCCGGCGAGCTTCTTACCTCCCAGCGCCGCCTCGCTCACCGCCAGTTCGGCCATCTCTTCCGGCTTGAGCGCGGAGAACTGCTTCACCGTGCCGTTCGCCTTGATGGCGGCCATCAGCTTCTCGCCGAACGGGGACCGGCCGCGGCGCTCGTCCGAGTCGTCCGCGTAGACCATCAGGATCAGCGTCGCGAACTCCGGCAGCGTGGCGATCCCCTGCGCCAGCGTGTCCTGCGTGCGCTGGTGGCGCGGCCCCCGCAGCCGGCCCGCGTTCAGCACGATCACCACCCGGCGCTCCGAGAACATCGCGCGGTCGCGAGCGGCGTGGAGGATCGCGTCGCCGGACATCCCGGAGTTGGAGGCGTCCAGGTACTCCACGTCCAGGTCCCGGTCTTCCGCCGGCACCAGCTCTTCGATGAGCTGCTGCAGCGCCTCGCGCTTGCGCAGCTCTTCCTGGCCCCACAGGAGGTAGACGCGCGAGTTCTTGGTCTTCTTCGCCGCCATCAGGCGGTCCCTTCGATAGCGGGCTGGGCGGCCGGCCTGGGCTGCTTCTCACGCTTGCGGGCAGGGGCAAACCGGGTGAGCGTAACCAGCAGCTCCGTCGCCAGCCGGGGGCCATCCTCCGGCTGGGTGGTGGCGTACTGGGACTGCTCATAAAGCTGGGTGAGCGCTTCCAGCGCCTGGACCGCCTCGGGCGCGTCGGACCACGGCTCCCGCAGGCTCGCCAGGTATTCCCGGGGGGTCATCCAGGGCTCGCGGCGCCACCCGCGGTTATCCAGCAGGCGCAGCGCCCGGGCGTAGGTCAGCGCCACCACGCCTCCCGGTGTGGCGGCCAGGGTGCGTTGGGAGCGGATCCGCTGGATGACGTGCAGGCGGAACCAGGTCCAGCCGGCGTAGCCGACCATCGCCAGGGTCGTCACCACCACCACGAGGAGTAGAACCGCATCCAGGCCGCCGCCGCCGATGTGGGCGAAGGCGCCGCGCAGCCGGTACCAGGTGGAGGCCAGGGCGTTCTCCTTGATCGAGGAGATGGAAGGCGCGGGATCGAACGGCACCCACCCGAGCCCGGCGAAGAACGCCTCCACCCACATGTGCGAGTGCGCCTGCCGGACGATGAAGCCGCCGGAGGGAAGCTGCTCTTCCAGCACGTAGCCCACCGCCACGCGGGCCGGGATCCCCACGGAGCGGCACATCACCGCCGTGGCGGTAGCCGCCAGGTCGCACGCGCCGCGCTTGGACTTGAAGAGGTAGTGGGCGGTGGCGTCCACCCCGGGCGGGGTCACCTCTTCCTGCAACGTGTAGGTGCAGTTCTTCTCGATGTAAGCGATGATCGCCGTGACCCGGTCGTACGGGTTGGCGATCGCGTGGGTGACCTCGCGGGCGAGCTGGCTCACCGGAAGCGCGCTGTTCGGCAGCTCCAGGGACTCCGGGTCCGAGAACGACGCCAGGTCCACGGGTGGGGCGGCGCGCAGCTCCTCCGGGGCGTAATCGCGGACCCTGGAGAGGACCTCGAACGTCACGTTCGGCCCGCGGTGCCCGTCGCCGCTCACCGTGCCGTTGCCGTGCAGGCGGAGGCGAGACATCGGGTAATGGACTTCGCTGATGGTGCCGGAAGCGGGGATCCCCGCCTGCCCGTAGCCTTGTGTTACGAAGAACTGCCTGATCGGACGGGCCTTCTCCTGGCTGCGCTGGGGGACCGGATGCCGGAACATCTCGTAGACCGGCGGGGTGCTGCCTTGCAGCGGGAGCGCCACTTCCACTTTTTCATGCGCCGTGATGTCCGCGCTGTTCTGGTACGGATCGGCGCGCCACTCTCGACCGGTGTATCGGCTGAAGACGCCGGTCCGCAGCTTGCCGGGCTCCTCCGTATACACCTCGTAGACCGGGCTCTGGCTCAGTTGGATCGGCCCCTGGCCCACCGGCGCCTGGTTCTGGGTGTTGTTGGTGAAGTTCTGCAGCAGGCGCCGGTTCAACATCGGCACCACGAACGGCGAAAACTCCCGGAATACCGGTTGGATGAGCAGCGGGAAGGCCAGAGCCGCCCCCGCGACGGCCAGCGTGAACCCCCAGGCGGTGAGCAGGTGGAGGGTGGCGGCCCGGTTGGCCCGGCCCATGCGGGCGGACCGGCGCACGTGGGCCTCATAGCCGGTGATGAACAGCGATCCCAGCAGCGACAGACCGAAGAAAAGCGGGACCTCCGCGTTCGGGTTGCTGCTGCCCACCAGCGCCAGCATCGTGATTGGGGGCACCGGGCTGAACAGCAGCGAGGTGTTCGTGACCAGGGTGAACGTGCGGAGCACCGCGAGCATCGCCACGATCAGGGCGGTCGCCATGTCGGGAGGCTGGCCCGCCAGGCCGGTCTGCAGACCCACCAGCGGGCTGCCGAGCAGCGCCTGCTGGAGCACGAAGGCGGAGCCGAGGATCATCACCGGGTAGAACACCGTTTCGGGCGCCACCTTGGCCCGGCGCAGCGCCGCACTGACGATGTGCCCCACGATGGTGAGCACTGCCCATACCGGCGTCCAGCCGGTGTCCGTGATGGTCACGCCCACGGCGCCCACCCCGGCCAGCGTCACCACGCAGCTCGCCAGGTAGAGCGGGATCGCGCCCGCCCAGTCCTGCTCCTGCCGGTCCGAACCGTTCTGAATTGCTGCCTGCACCGTCGATTCTCCTGGGCCTATCCTAGCAGATCACGGACGAGGGTGTCGTTTCGGTGGAGGCGGATCACGGGAGTGCGCAGGCCTTCCAGCTCCCGTGCCGAGCGGTCCCAATCGCTGGGTTGACCCGCGTCGCTGTCGATCAGGGCGTAGACGACCGGCCGCAGCCGCACCGCCTGCAGGTACTGAACCGTCGCCAGTAGCTCGTCTCCTGGCGCTGCCGTCAGCCAGCAGACCACGCTGCCGGGCTCCAGGTGCGGCGCCACCCGGCGCAGCTCTGCTGCCACGGAGGCGTCCGTGGTGCCCTGCATCCGGGCGAGGGTCTCCAGGAGCACCGGCATCGCCTCGGAGCCGCGCTGGCCCATCGGGCGCTGCCCGGCGCTGCCCGGCACCAGCAGCCGGACCGAGTTGTTGGCGGCGAGGATCTCCGTCGCCAGCGATGCCGCGAGGCCGGCCGCCAGGTCCAGCGTGCTCCCGCCCGGCAGGCTCCGCTCGTGGCGCTGCTCCGTATCCACCGCGATCAGCGCGTTGCGAGACTCCTCCGCTTCCCATTCCACCACCGCCAGGCTGCCCCGCCGGGCCGTGGTGGGCCAGTGCACGTGGCGCAGTGGATCGCCGGGGCGGTATTCGCGGATCCCGAAGAAGCTGGTGCCCTCACCTTTCCGGCTGGCGCTGTCCAGCGGCGCGGAGCCGCCTCCCAGCTCCGGCACCATCACGTGCGGCGGCAGCGCCACCACCCGCGGGTAGACCAGGATCTGCGTGCTGACCGGCAGCGAGGCTTCCTGATCGCAGAGGCCGAGCAGATCGGTGCTGTGCACCCGCACCGCCGCAATGGTGTGGACGCCCCGGCGCCGGAGGTGGACCTGGTATTCCACCTGGTCCTGCCCGCCCGGGGCCAGGTGAATCGGCAGCGGCTCCCGGTCCTCTGCCTCCATCCCGGCCGGCAGCACGTCACGCACGGAGAGGTGCAGCTTGGGCAGCGAGCCCTGGTTGATGGCGGTTAACCGGATCGGCACCACCTCTCCCTGGTGGGCCGCCGGCGGCACCTCCCGCGTCACCAACAGGCCGCGGCGCTCCATCTGCGCGAACAGCTTGCTTCCGTACGGCAGTAGGAACAGCACGCCGGCCATCCAGTAGAGCTGCGAGACGTTCAACACCCAGGCGACCAGCGTAATCGCAACGGCGGCCAGGTAAACGGTGAGCAGCTTGGTTCGGGTCATGTTCAGGTATTCAGGTGTTCAAGCGGGGTGAGAGCATGGCAGCACCGGTCTGCGCACCTGAATCTTACTCTTACGCGCATCCCGTGCAATCGCAGGCTCGGCCACCATGCCACCGTTCCCGCTCCCGCACCCCCAATACTCCCATACTCCATTGCTCCATCACTCCCCGGTCTCACGCCGCGGTGACCATCGGAATCGGCACCTGCCGCAGCAGGTCCCGGATCACCTGGCCGGCGTCGATGCGGCGCATGCGAGTTTCGGGGTGGGTGATGAGGCGGTGCGCCAGCACCGCTTCCGCCAGCTCCTTCACGTCGTCCGGCAGTACGTGGGTGCGGCCGTGCATGGCGGCGTAGGCCTGGGAGCAGTGGAGGAGGTCCAGGGAGCCGCGCATGCTGGAGCCGAGCACGAGCTGCGGCGACTCCCGGGTGGCGCCCACCAGGTCTACGATGTATTCCCGCACCGGCAGCGAGACCTCGACGCCCTGCACCACTGTTTGCAGCGCCTGGAGCTCCTCCACCGTGATCACGGGCCGGAGGTGGTCGATCGGATGCCCGTGGGCCTGCCGGCCCAGGATCTCGACCTCTTCCCGCGGTGCGGGGTAGCCCATCGAGAGCCGCATCACGAAGCGGTCGAGCTGGGATTCCGGCAGCGGGAAGGTGCCCTGGTACTCCACGTTATTCTGGGTGGCGATGACGAAGAACGGCCGGGGCAGCGGGCGTGTAATGCCGTCCGCGGTCACCTGGAACTCTTCCATCGCCTCCAGGAGGCTGGACTGCGTCTTCGGGGTGGCGCGGTTGATCTCGTCCGCCAGCACCACGTTTGCGAAGACCGGGCCGGTGTGGAAATTGAACTCCTGCGTCTTCTGGTTGAAGATGGACGTGCCGGTGATGTCGGCCGGCAGCAGGTCCGGGGTGAACTGGATGCGCCGGAACTCACCGTCGATGCACTTCGCGATGGAGCGCGCCAGCATCGTCTTTCCGGTCCCCGGCACGTCTTCCACCAGCAGGTGCCCGTTGGAGAGCAGCGCCACCAGCGCGTGCTCGATCACGGGCCGCTTCCCGACGATGACCGTCTCAATCTCATCGATCACGCGCTGGAGGGAGGGCCGGAGGTCTGCGATCTGCATGAAGGGTCTCCTCGACGGGGGTTCGATGGTTGGGGGCGGGGAACGAGCCGGGTGTATCTTCGAGCGAACAACCCGCTTCCCCTTATATAATTGAGATGCTTCCGGACCCGCAATCAGTTGGGCCGCTGCGCCTCTATTTCCATCTTATGAACGTTGCCGCCTCCGCATGTGGTTGCGCGGTCTTATTGGTCGCGGCGGTTTGCACCGCTTCCTCCCTGAATCCCCGGGCGCGCGACGCCGCGGATCGGGCGCGGACCAAGATCGTGATCTTGAAAACCGCCACCTCCCGGACGACGGGAGCGGCCACCGGGTTCGTGGTGCGGCCCGGCGTGGTGATCACCGCCGGCCACGCTGTTTCGCACGCCACCGGGATTACCGCGTGGCTGAACGGGGTCTCCTACCCCGCGAAGTTGGCGGCCGTGCATCCGGATCTGGACGTGGCTGCCGTCCGCCTGCGCACGCCGGAGCTGCGCCTGAAGCCGCTGGCGCTGGCGGAGACCTCCCTCGGCCTGGAGCCGGGCGAGGAGCTGTTGATTCTCGCCGGCCCCTCCCAGGGAGCCGACGCTACCGGCGACCCGGCGGACCGGGTGCTCATCTCCGCCCGGCTGCGCCGCCGCGGGCCGGTGCGGGACCCGAACGGCAAGCTCGAGCCGATGCTGATCATGGACGCCAGCGTGGAGCGCGGCGACAGCGGCAGCCCGGTGCTGCGCGTGAAAGACGGCTCCGTGGTCGGCGTGCTCAGCAGCCGGGAGCTCCCCCACGAAGACGGCGTCTCCCGCACCGCCTACGCCGTCCCCGCGGAAGCGATCCAGCCGTGGCTGTCCACGGCGTTGGAGTAGGTGTTGGGTGTTGGGTGTTGGGTGTTGGGTGTTGGGTGTTGGGTGTTGGGTGTTGGGTGTTGGGG
>JAJFMS010000195.1 GCA_020696885.1 Armatimonadota bacterium
GTTGGCATGGCATCTGTTGCGAGAATTCTGCTACAGGACGGAGGCCCGAAACCGCGTCCCACGCGCGCGGTTGGGACGAGTGAGGCGGCCGGGGAGGAAGCATCCTGCCCCGGCCGCCGGTGATGCCGACCGCCCCGAGAGTCACTGGACTACCGCTGCCAGAAACTGCAGTACCGCGGCAGAGAAGGCCCCGGGTGGAGGCGCCGGCTAAGCGTTTGCACCGCTCGATGCCGGCTGCTGGGTTGCGCCTACCGGACGAGGACCGCAATCCCGTGCGGATCGGCCCGGTTCTGGCCAGCTGCGTCCAGGTTCGCGACCGGGGCTACCGCCGCCAGGCCGCCCGCGAGACCCCCGCGCTGCACGTGGATGACACCCAGGCCGGGCGTGCTTCCGAAGGCCGCGTGCCCTCCGGAACCCGGAAACGGCCCTCGCAGGGTGGCAAAAGCTCGGTTCCCGCTTGGTGACAACGCCAAGAGATCGGGCGCGGGGTCGCCGCTTACCTTCCCCGCGAGGCTGAAGGCGTTGACCACCGCGTCCGTCGCGGTGTCGACCACCGTAACGTCATTCTGGATCCGGTCGGCGACCCAGAGGTAGCGGCCGTGCTTCGTGAGCATGGTCCCATGCGCGTCCACGTCTCCCGGCGCCGGTGAGCCCACCCTCCGGTAGACGAGTTTCGCGGGCGGCATGTTGGGCGCGTTCCCGGCGAGGGAAATGGCGTCTACGTTGAAGGCATACACGTCGTGTCCCCGGGCGTGCGCTGGGCCGGCGGAGCCGGAGTCGATGTACATCTTCCCACCGAGCAGCGCAGGGCCGCATCCGCTTGGCTCGATCACGGAGCGGTCGTACTCCGCCACAATCCGCATGGGCGTGGTCGTGCAATCCACGACGAAGAGCCCGCCGCCGCGCAGGGTGACGAAGCCAAGCCGGCTGTCAGCGCTGATACCAATGCAAATGGGAGCATTGTCCGGTCGCAGCACCGGGTCTTGAACCGGGAGGCCGTTGGGCGTGACCCCGGAAGCGAGATCGAGGGTGGCGGCGGCGTCCAGCGTGAACGTATTCGTTGCGTAGTTTGTGCTGATCCGCTGCAGCAGCTTGCCGTTCTGGTTGGCTACGACTACGAACTGCTCGTTGGGTGCCGGTACGGCGGCGTGGGCCTGCGCGCCGACATCGATGATCTCCACCGGGGTCCGGGTTTGGGTGTCGAGGAAGAGCACGTGCCCGGTGACGACGAAGGCCACGACGGCGTGCGACCCGGAAGCGTTGAAGAAGACCATGTGCGGCCGCCGCGGGGTGACCTGTCCCTTGGACAGCGCCAGGTCACGCGCGGCGGCGCCGAAGTCATAGCTCTCCGCGGCGACATTCGCGGCGTTGCCGCCGGTCACAGCGGGCCCCGGGTAGATGTGGAGAGTGCCGCCCCCATCCGGGCGGGTATCGGACTGGTCCATCAGCCAGACCTCGTACGGCGGCTCATCCGGAGAGCCATAGAGGGCCGTGAAGGGCGCCGTAAATAGCAGCGCCAACAACAGGAACAGGGGACGAAACATGCGTTTGCTCCTTTCCACCGTGCTCAAGAGGTAGGACATAGCGGCGGGCGAGGTATGCCGGCACCGGCTTGTTTAGCTGGCGCATCGTCCCTGCTGCCGGAATGCGGCTAGCAGTTCATAGTGTGCTTGCTACAGTCCTTTGTTATTTATTCTTCTGCGTTTGCGGTGGGTGCAGCGACCATATAAGGTGACAGCCAGGCAGGGCAGGTGATCCACTAGCGGCAGAGTGCCCGATGCTTCGGAAGGCCGGAGCGGGGCCGGAGAGCCGCAATGACCCCGAAAGAACGAGAAGCCACCATTCGTGAGATCACCGAGCGCCTTGCCGATCGTCTCCGGCAGCACTGGCCGGACGAACAGGTGCCCCTCTCGGAGATCGAAGATGTGGTCGGGCGTGTGGGGGGCGAGACCCTGCGCGAGTTGACCGAGGAGATGCTGCAGGAGCAGGTTCAGCGTCGGGAAGGCAACCAGAGCGCGTGCGCTTGCGGTGGCGTGGCGCTCTTCCGCGGGGATTATGGCCTGACCATCACCAGTGAGCACGGGCCGGTGCGCCTGGAGCGGGCCTACTACTATTGTGCCAGTTGCCGGCAGGGACACTGCCCGGTTGCTCGGGTCCTCGGCTTGGGTCCGGCGGCCACTACCCCGGCGGTCCAGGCGAAGGTGACGGCACTCGCCGCACGGCTGCCGTACACCCAGGTGCCCCTCGTGCTGACCCAGTTGGGCCTCCGCTACCGACCCTGCGTAAAGAGCGTGGAAGCCATCGCCCAGCGGTTGGGGGCGCAGTTAGACGACGATCCCGCCGTTCCCAACTTCACCCGCGCGGAGCGGGAGTTGGTCATCGCCGCGGAGGGCATCTTCCTCCCCACCCGAGAGGGCAAGCGCGAGGTCCGTTGTGCGGTGATTTACGAGCCGGAATGGGAGGCCGACCGGACTCCCGCTGCCTGTGCCGGCCTGCGCAAAGAGTATCTCGCAACCACGGAGAGCCGCGAGGACCTGATGGCGACCGCGTGTGCCCGCGCCGAACGGCGGCGCCCCGAGGAGCGGTGATCGCGGCGTTGGGTGACGGCGCGGACTGGATCTGGGCGCTGGGCGGGTTATGCCCAGCATCTGCCCCGCCGAGTGGAGATTTTGGACTTCTATCATGTCTCCGAACGCCTCGCGCTCATCGCCCAGAGCAAGTACCCAGGGGAGCCGGCGGCGGCGCAGGCTTGGCGGGAGCGGCAGGAGAAGGCCTTGCTGCGCTGGGGGCCACTCCAGCTACTCAATGAGCTACGCACTTGGCAACCCACCGCAGCGGCAGCCCAGGAAGTGCAGCGGCAGCAACTGGGTTACTTTGAGAAGCAAGCCGAACGCATGCACTACCCGACCTACCTGCGGCTTGGTTTCCCGATCGGGAGTGGCGCGGTGGAAGGGGCGTGTAAGCACCTGGTGGCGGAGCGGTTCCGTGGCACCGGTAGGCGCTGGAAGCTGAAAACCGCGGAACCCCTGCTGCACGTGCGCGCCGCGCTCCTGACCCAGCCACTGCTCGACTTGCGTCCCTACGCTCTGGCAGCCGCCCCGATGGCATGAGCTGCCTTATATGGGAATCACACCCGTAGCTGCAAGCCTATCCGGATCCCTTTTGGATTCGAGTTTAGAAGCCTCTGATCTCGGGGATAAACAGGCGCAAGCCCCAAGAAAAAAGCCAAAGTAGAGAATTCCCGTGAGCGCGCACCCGTAAAGGTCTGTTCGGCAAAGATGCCATCCATCGTAGTCCGGCACCGCAGCCAGCAGTCCCCGTAGTAATCTGGTCGCAAATAAGCTCATCCCTAACCCTCGCTCCCAGCACCGGGAGTGCCTTGTCATAAGCTTCTCTGCCGGAGCCTGTCCAGGTCGCGCGCCGTGGCGCGGCATGAGCGGAACCTCTCACGGCAGCGCATTACGTCCAGGCGTGTTTTCCATCGTTCGGTGCTGCGGCAAGGGCCGGTCTTGTCGTTGTCATGACACAACTCACGGACGCCCGCTTTGTCGTCTGCCGCGGCACGTCGTCTCCGTCTTCGGGCGGTACTCGTCCCCTCGTGGACGGGAAGTTTCTGCGCGTCGACGGAAAACGGTTCCGCATCCGCGGAGTCACCTATGGTACGTTCACCCCGAACGCCGCGGGTGAGCTGCTCCCCTCGCCGGAGCGCGCCCGGGCCGATCTGAGCGCCATGGTCGCGGCGGGCGTGAACACGGTCCGCACCTACACCACGCCGCCGCGCTGGTTTCTGGACCTGGCCGGCGGGTTGGGGCTGAAGGTGGTAGCCGGCGTCTTCTGGGAGGGACGGCAGTGCCTGTTCGATGACTCGGAGACGCTGCGCGAGACCGAGGCTGGCTTCGCGAGGGAGGTAGAGACGCTCGCCGGCCACCCGGCCGTCCTGATGGTCTGCCTGGGAAACGAGATCCCGCCGCAGGTGGCCCGCTGGCATGGTAAGTCCCGGGTGGAGGGCTTCCTGAAGCGTCTCCGGGACCGCGCCAAGGCGATCGATCCGGAGTTGCTGGTCACCTACGCGAGCTATCCCTCCACGGAGTTCCTGGATCTGAGCTTCCTGGACGTGATCGGGTTCAACGTCTACCTGGAGCGCGAGCGGGAGTTCCGGGCTTACCTGGCACGACTTCAGATGGTGGCCGGCAGCCGGCCGCTCTTTGTGAGCGAGCTGGGCCTGGACAGCCGGCGGAACGGGGTCGAGCGGCAGGCGGAGCTGCTGGACTGGCAGCTCCGGGCGGTGTGGGAGAAAGGTCTGGCGGGGGTCACCGCCTACGCCTGGACCGACGAGTGGGCCGTGGGCGGCGTTCCGGTGGAAGACTGGGACTTCGGGTTCGTCGACCGCCAGCGTAACCCGAAACCGGCGCTAGACGTGTTGCGCCGGAACTACACCAGCACCCCGTACGAGCTTCGGGCCGGCGCTTGGCCTAAGGTCACGGTCGTCTGCTGCGCCTACAACGCCGCCTCGACGGTGGGGGAGACGCTGGCTTCCCTGGAGCAGCTCACCTACCCGAGCTACGAGGTCGTGGTGGTAGACGACGGGTCGCGGGACGAGACGGCCCGCATTGCCGCGCAGCATCCTTTCCGCCTGCTGCGGGTGGAGAACGGGGGCCTGAGCCGGGCCCGCAACCTGGGCATCGAAGCCGCTCGCGGGGAGATCGTCGCCTTCATCGACTCCGATGCCGCCGCGGATCCGGACTGGCTCTATTTCCTCGTGACCCAGATGGAGGAGCTGAACGCCGCCGGATGCGGTGGTCCCAACCTCTCGCCTCCGGCGGATCCGGAAGCGGCCCAGCGGATCGACAAGGCGCCCGGAAATCCGGTTCACGTCCTGCTCGACAACGAGACCGCCGAGCACATTCCCGGTTGTAACATGGCCTTCCGCAAGGAAGTACTGCAGGCGATCGGCGGCTTCGATCCCACCTATCGGGTCGCGGGCGATGACGTAGATGTCTGCTGGAAGATCCTGGAGCGAGGAGAGGAGCTGGCCTTTAGCCCGGCGGCGGTGGTCTGGCATCACCGGCGCGCATCCTGGCGTGCCTACCTCAAACAGCAGCGCGGGTACGGCAAGGCGGAGGTACTGCTGGAGGCGTGCTATCCGGAACGGTATCGCCTGGCCAGCGGCGCAGTGTGGCGGGGGCGGGTCTACGAAGGGCCGCAGCCGAACCCCACCCCGTGGAGCCTGCGCGGCCGGGAGCGAGTGCGGCACGGACCCCAATGCCGCGGCCTGTTCCAGTCGGTCTATGCTCCCCAATCGCCGTGGTGGGTCTCCCTGGCGGTCACCCCGAGCTTCTACCTGCTGAACGCGTCCCTCGCACTCACCGGAGCGGCGTGCGCGTGGTCCGGCTTCCCGCTCTGGGGACTGCCGCTCGGCGCGGCCGCCCTCGGAGTAGCCGCGAGCCTCGGCTGCTGTCTGGAAGCTGCGCTGCGGATGTGCTCCGGGGAGGAACTGCCGCGTGCCGCCCACGCCAGGCGCCTGCTAGCGGTGGCGGCGCTGCACTTTCTGCAGCCCTGGGCTCGCTGGCTGGGGCGGGTGCAGGGAGCCTCGGAGTGTCGCCGGCGGCACGTCTGGCCGAACCGGTCCGATCAGATGCTGTGGGCCGGCTGGGACCGCCGGGACGAATGGCTCTCCCTGTTCACTCGTCTCCTTGGGGAGGCGGGGATCGAGGCCCGGGAGGGAGACGACTGGGGCCGCCACGACCTCGAGATCCGCGCCTTCCCTGGCTATACGGCGCGGATCGAGAGTGTGGTGGAGCACCAGACCACGATCCGATTCCGATTTCAGGTGGGGGTCACGCGCACGCTGCGGTGTGTCCAGGCGGCACTGGTGCTCCTGACCCTGGGCGCTGTCTCCACCCCGGCCACCTGGCCGCTGCTGGTTCCCGTGGGTGCCGCACTCTACGGCCTCCACCGGGAGAAGCGCCGCATGTCCGCCGCGCTTGCCTCGGTTGGCCGGCGCGCGGGGGCGATCCTCGGGATGGTCCCGCTCACCAAGGAGCGATTGATGCCGGACCGGCAGCCGGAAGGCGCGCCGCGGCCCTGGGCCAAGGGGAGTTGGGCGATCGCGGGCGTGAAGGGCGGCGAGCTGCACGGTGCTTCGCTGCAGGGCTCCGACCCGGTGGAAGACGAGCACTGATGCGCGGCCATCGCCTCCTTCGCTACGCGGCACGGTATCGGCGCGGCTGGGCCTTCATCGCCGTGGTGACGGTGCTGAGCAGCGCGTTCGCGCTCGTCCAGCCGTGGCCGATGAAGATCCTCGTCGACCACGTACTGGGAAAGCAGCCCGTGCCCACGGCGCTCAGCGCCGTGCTGGGTGTCCTGCCGGGGGCCGGAACAGCCGCCGGGATCGCGGCCTGGGTGGCCGCGGCTGGGCTCCTCGCGTTCGGGATCAACAGCACGGTCGACGTGCTGCTGACCCGGAGCTGGGTCCAGGTAGGACAGGGCATGGTCTACGATCTCGCCGGCGACTTGTTCAGCAAGGCGCTGCGCCGCTCCCAGCTCTTCCACCAGCAAAACTCGGTTGGGGAATTGATGGTGCGCGTGACCTCCGACTCCTGGTGCGTGCATACGATGGTGGACA
>JAJFMS010000196.1 GCA_020696885.1 Armatimonadota bacterium
GTGCGGCCAGCGCGTAGCGGCTACTGGGCCGCGTTCCCCATTCGAACTTCGAAACTCGTAGATCGCACCTTCCGCACTACTCCCCGCCCAGCGTCTTCCTTAGCAGCCCAAACACCCTCCGCTTGAACGGCGCCTGTGTCCGGCGCATCAGTCCGGGGAGGTGCCAGGCGTGGACCCCCACTCCGAGCTGGCGGGCGATCCAGAGCTCGCTGCCGTTGAGGCAGAGGGACATCAACAGGCAGCAGGGCACGGCCAGCAGCGTGGGGAGCCAGGCCAGTGCGCGTGGGAGGCGGTTCCGCTCCAGGATCAGCTCGTCGAACGCCAGGTGACGGGACTCGTCCAGGGCGTGGAACGCCCACACCTGCGCCACCAGACTCTCCGGGCGGGCGAGGCGGCTCTGGACCATCTGGTGCGCGTAGATCGTCACCTGCTCCGCGAATCGGAGGATGATGAAGGTGAGCGTGGTCCGCAGCTTCCGGCCGGGAAGCGCGCCGGTGAAGGCGAAGAGCAGGCGCAGGAGGCGGTCCACCCGGCGGGTGGGGAGGGGCGGGTAGTCCGTCACCGTGGCCTGGATGCGGCTAACCGCCCGCATGAACAGGGCGTGGTGGTAGATCTCTTCCTTGATGAAGTGGCCCACGTACTCGGAGAACGGCTCAGCGGGGTCCAGGTCGTAGAGCCGCGCCAGGGTGCCGATGGCGTGGCGCTCCAGCAGGCCGGTGAAGCTCATCAGGATCATCTGCTGATACTTCACGTACACGATCTGCTGAGCGGTGTCCCAGTCCCGGTCCAGCCCGGTGCCGTGCAGCAGGCTCCACGCCGGATAGAGGGCGGCGTACTCCTCGTCCGTGGTCACCTGCTCCCAGTCCACGTCTACCTGCGGCGTGAACGAGCGGGTGAGCGAGAGGCGGTTCAGCCGCTCGAGGAGGCGCTCATCGTGACAGTCGGCCGGCTCGTTCATGGCAGCAAGACTTGCAGGAAGTCTCCCCTCCGGTTCGGCGAGCTCCGGGATGAGCTGCCGTAGGTACCATTCTAGACACGACCGCTCGGAACGAACTCCCGCGATCAGAGTGGAGTGGTGGAGTGGTGGAGTGGTGGCCGCCTGAATCCGGGCGTTCCTCTACACCGGTAGCTTCAGGTCTAGCCGCACGGCGAGCATCCGCAGCGAGAACGCCACCAGGATGCAGGCGGCCATCGCCACGCGCTCGGGGGCGGAGGTGGCGCGGAGCGCCACGTAGACCACGCTGCCGGCCAGCGCGCACACGGCGTAAAGCTGGGTGCGGCGGAGAACGGAGGGGATCTGCGCCAGGAAGAGGTCGCGCAAGAACCCGCCGAAGACGGCGGTGATGACGCCCAGCACCGGTGCGGCCACCACGGAGGCGTGCGCGGCCAGCGCGTAGTAGCAGCCGAGGGCGCTGAACAGCCCCAGACCGAGCGCGTCCAGGGCGGTTACCCAGAGCGGCGGCGTGCGGAGCACGCTGGAGACCGGATGGAGCAGCACCTGGGCATGTCCCCAGACGCCGCGTCGCGCAGGCTCCTCGTCGTGGCGGTCCGTCACCACGAGCACCGCCGTGCCCACCGCGGAGACCACCGCGATCGTAATCAGGTGAATCGGCTCCTGGATCCAGAAGATCGGGTGGATGTCCAACAGCAGGTCTCGCAGCGTTCCCCCGCCGACCGCCGAGACGAACGCGATGACCGTTACGCCCAGGAAGTCCAGGTCCCGCTCCCGCGCCTCGTAGACGCCCGTGAGCGCGGTGACCGTGATCGACGACCACTGGATCAGGCGCACATACGCCTCGGGGTCCAGCAGCGATTGCCCCAGGGCGCTCAGCCAGTCCATTTCAATCCCTTCGAGCAAGGCCCACGCGGCGTTGATGGGTTCCGAGAAAATACACGCGTACGGGTGTAAGCCCGACGCGAGGGATTGAAAATCACCTCGCTGGATGGCCTGCGGCCAGTCGTCCTCCGGACGGGAGACCCCTCGACCTAGCCGAGCAAGCGTACGCGGTTATTCACTCAATATCCATCAACGCCTTCTCAACGAGGGACTTACAAAAAGCAGGTGAAAGCCGCCGGCCGGGATCCCGTCGCCCCGCGTCCGTGAGGACGCCTTGCCAGCGAGGCGATCTTAATCCCTCGTCCGCTTCGGCACGGCGGTTACAGACACGCCCGCAGGCTTTCAGCCAGCGCGAGCACATCTTCTTCGGTGGTGTCCCAGGAGCACATCAGCCGCGCGCCGCCCTGGCCGATGAAGGTGTAGAACTTCCAGCCCGCGGCCCGGAGCGCTTCGGCCGCGGCCGGTGGGAGCTGAACGAATACGGAGTTCGCCTCGCGCGGGAACAGGAGCGTGACGCCCGGGATGCGGCGCAGCTCCGTCTCCAGCAGCGCCGCCATGTTGTTGGCCTGGCGGGCGTAGCGCAGCCAGGCGCCCTCGGCGAGCATCCCCACCCAGGGCGCGGCCAGGAACCGCATCTTGCTGGCGAGCTGCCCCGCCTGCTTGCAGCGGTAGTCGAACTCCTGGGCCAGGTCCCGGTTGAAGAACACCACCGCCTCCCCGAGCCCGCCGCCGTTCTTAGTGCCGCCGAACGAGAGCACCTCCACGCCGGCTTCCCAGGTGATCTCCCGCGGCGCAACCCCAAGCGCGGCCACGGCGTTCGCGAAGCGCGCGCCGTCCATGTGCAGCCGCAGCCCCAGGCGCCGCACCTCTTCGGAGATGGCGCCGATCTCCTCCGGGCGATAGACCGTGCCCAGCTCCGTCGCCTGGGTGAGGCTCACGACCTTCGGCTTCGGGTAATGGATGTCGTCCCGACGCAGCACCTTCGCTTCCAGGGCATCCGGATCGATCTTGCCGTCCTCGCCGGGGACCAGCAGGATCTTGGTGCCGTTGGAGAAGAACTCCGGCGCCCCGCACTCGTCCGTCTCCACGTGCGCGGTTTCGTGGCACAGGATGCTGTGATAGCTCTGGCACATCGCGGAGAGCGCCAGGGAGTTGGCGGCCGTGCCGTTGAAGACGAAGAACACCTCGCAGGGCGTCTCGAACAGCTCGCGGATCAGCTCAGAGGCCCGCGCGGTCCAGGGGTCGTCCCCGTAGGCCGCTACGTGACCCCGGTTCGCCTGGTCCATCGCTGCCCACGCCTCGGGACAGATGCCGGCGTAGTTGTCGCTCGCGAACTGACGGATGCGGGGTTCCATGCTGATATCCTGTATAGTAGACTTCCGGTCCAGTATATCGAACCGACCCTGCGCTGCCCTGGAATTTTTTCCGGTATGGAAGAATCACTGAACCCGCCGCCATTATTGCCCGCAGAGACTGCCTCCACCACGCGGCAAGACGCCGAGGCGGTAGGCCGGGCTCTCTGCGCGCGCGTGCGGGAGCTCCGGAAGAAGCGTGGCTGGACCCTGGAGGAGCTCTCCGCGGCGTGCGGCGTGAGCCGCTCCATGCTGAGTGAGATCGAGCGGGAGCGCGCCAACCCTACGCTGGTGGTGGCGTTTCGGATTGCGGAAGCGTTCGGGATGTCGCTGGGGGAGCTGGTGGAGTTGCCCGGGGGGCGCCAGCGGATCGAAGTGATCCGGGCCGGGGACCGCAGCTACCACTACCGCTCGGACGCGGACTGCCGCATCCGCACGCTGTCCCCGCTGCATCTGGAAAAGTCCGTCGAGTTCTACGAGATCGGCCTGCGGGAAGGCGGCGCCCTCCGCAGCCTGGCGCACTTCGCCGGCACCCGGGAGCTGGTGACGGTGCGTCAGGGCTCCCTCCGCGTTACCTCCGGCGACGTGACGGAAGAGCTCTCCCCCGGCGACTCCGCCTCCTATCCCGCGGACGTGCCCCACGCCCTGGACAACACCGGTGCCGACGAGGCGGTGGTGTACCTGGTGGTGACTTACCCGGTGGATTGAGTCTTCCGACGGTGGCGTTGGTTGCCTACCGAGGATGACCGTGCTTTGCAGCTTCTCCGGCGGAGGCGTCCGCGGCGCTCCAGCAGCCGCAGGTTCGGGGACCGGGTCAGCTACGGCTGAGCAGGATGACCAAACACCAGGGAGCTCATGCGCAGGAACGCGAGCCGGGAAACGGGCCGGGCAGTTGGACACGGACATCGCACCTCCAAATGGGACGACGGTTCGCCACGCTAGAAGCGTGCAGACCCCGAAGGAGGCGGCTTTCACGGTAGAATTGACCGTTGGTTCCGTTGTGATCGCACGATAACCGTTCGCGGCAGCCAATCCTGAGACGTGCGGTAGAGATGAAGGAGTAACAGATCCAATGTCCGTGGCCCATGAACAACTCATCTCCCCGGCAGAATACCTGGCTCTTGAGCGGGAAGCCGAAACCAGGAGCGAGTTCGTCAATGGCCGGATCTACGCCATGTCCGGAGCCTCTCCGGTGCACAACCAGATCGCCGCGAACCTGATGGGGCTGCTCTGGTCGCTTCTGCGCGAGACTCCGTGCCGGCCTTACGGCAGCGACCAGAGGGTCGCGGTGCCTGCCACCAGGATGTACACGTACCCCGATGTCTCTGTCGCCTGTCCACCTGAGGAGTTCGACCCGGAGGATGCGCACACGCTGATCAACCCCACGGCATTGTTCGAGATCCTCTCACCCAGCACGGAAGCGTACGATCGAGGGGCGAAGTTTGGGCACTACCGCCGGATCGCCTCGCTGCGCGAATACTGGCTCCTCGCGACCGATCACCGACGAGTAGAGCGGTATGTCCACAGGGGCGACGAGTGGATCCTCCAGGAGTTCGAGGGCGCCGAGGCGCGCGTGCCGCTCGAAGTGGTTCCCGGCGCCGAGCTCCCGCTCGCGGAGATCTACCTCCGTGTGGACCTGCCGGCGCAGCCGCTGCGCTGAACCGGGTCCGGAAGCGGCTGCCCCCGAACCCGGTGTGGCGTGGAGCACCGGGTGCTGTTACGCGGCGGCGACGCGCAGGATCTCGGCGAGGTCTATCTTCTGCATCTGGAAGATCGCGCCCATCGCCTTCTCGGCCGTGGCCGGATCCTGGAGCAGCTCGGCTACCGCGGTTGGCGCTACCTGCCAGGAGAGCCCGAACCGGTCCTTGAGCCAGCCGCACTGCTGGATGGTCCCGCCGTCGCCCAGGCGCTCCCAGTAGTGATCGATCTCCTCTTGCGTCTCGCACATCACCTGAAGCGAGATCGCCTCGTTGAACTGGAACATCGGGCCACCGTTCAGAGCGGTAAACGATTGACCGTCCAACTCGAACGTCACGGTCAGGACAGAACCAACGGGCTTACCGTGGAACTCGACCCCTGCCTCTCCGTAGCGGGAGATTCCCAGGATCCGTGAGTTGGGGAAGATCCCCAGGTAGAAGTTGGCGGCCTCCTCGGCCTGGTCATCGAACCAGAGGCAGGGGACGATCTTGCTGGTGACTGGCATCGGACTACTCCTCGTGAAATCAGACCACGGCTCATAACGACCGTATCTGAAAAGTAGTCGCACGGGCTGGTCGGAAATCGACAGCTCTTCCTACAACTCTCTAATGCCCTCGTGCGTTTACCAGGGCCAGCGGGCCGCAGCAGCGCGGTTGCCCGTTCCGCTGCCGGAATTCCGGCGACAGGAGAAACAGAACGATGATTCCCGGCCCGGACAAGGTGATCGCGTGCCCGCTCTGCCAGGGGCTCGCCAAGTACGGCACGCTGCTGTCCGGCAACACGTTCGGCCAGCGGTTCTGGACGGATGGGAAGCGGGAAGTGCCGATGCTCCCCCGACCTCCGGCTGTGGTGGCGTGCCGCCATTGCGGCGGCAACTACTGGCTGCAAGACGCAGAGGAGATCGGCGACATCGACCTCGGCGACATGCAGTGGGAGGAGGATCCATTGGCCGATATCGCAGTCCCTGCCGAATGGCGCTCCGTGGAATACGTGGAAGAGCCCTCCGTGGCGGGTTACTACGCGGCGATCCGAGACGGCTTCGCGAAGGACAGCCGGCAAGAGCGCGCCCTCCGAATTTTTGCCTGGTGGCGCGGTAACGACGCCTTCCGGGAAGACTACGCCGCGGTGGGAGGAGACGGCGCGATCTCGGAAGCGCTCCGAGACGAGCTCCCCGACGCGTCCGCACGCGAGACACTGCTGCGCGAGCTCCTTCCACTCCTGGATACGGAAAGCGACCAGGACCGCATCCTGCGCGGGGAGATTCTCCGGGAACTGGGCCGCTGGGACGAGGCCACGGAGGTGCTTCGCGCCATCCGGACCCCGGCCTTCGCTCCGGCGGTCAAGCAGTTGCTGGCGCTCTGCCAGGCGGAAGACGCGGTGCTCCGGGAGCTGAAGTTCCGGTAGCTGAAAGGATCCGCCAGTTCGCCCGCCGCTTGCGAATGCGGGTAGCGCCGGCGAGAACAGGCCCTTAGCGCCGAGGCCTCACTCTCCAGGCGCTCCCCAACAGGGCTGCCGTCAACGGCCGGGATCTCGCCACGGTAGCCGTGGAGGGAAGGCACGCCTCACCGGTCAGAAGCACCGCCTTGCTGGAAGCCGATGAAGTCGGGTTCCGACGCGTCCGAGCGGGACGGCTCGTCGAACGGTGGTCCTCGGCATCTATGCCCCAGAGGCGCCGGAGTTGACTCAGCAGTTTGGAATGCTGGCGGAGCGCCTTCATCCGGCGTCGATTTCC
>JAJFMS010000197.1 GCA_020696885.1 Armatimonadota bacterium
GAAGCAGAGGATAGGTCAGAGAGAGGAGTCTGGTAGCTGGCGCTGGTAGCCCTGCGCCACAGCTCTCGCCCTGCTACCGCAGGCATCCTCTCCCCATCTGCGTTTATCTGCGGCTAAATCCCCTTTCCCATCCGTGTTCATCCGTGTGCATCTGTGGTTAAGACTCCGCGGCTACTCTGCTAAGGCCGTTGGTTACGGTGACGGCGCAGCGGATGGCGACCACGCAGCAGGCGGCGCTGACGAGGAAGGCGGCGCCGCCCTGGCCGTGCTCGCGGGCCAGCCAACCGCTCATCAAGGTACCCGCCAGGAAGCCGGCGCTCCAGGCCACGTGGGTAAGGCCCAGCAGCTTGGCCCGGTTGTCTTCCGTGCCGAGCTGGTGCACCAGCGTGGTCATGGAGACGGAGAGCGACCAGGCCCCGCCGGCGCCCAACAGCCCGAAGGCGACCAGCCCCGGCACGCTGCCGGCGCAAAGCCCCTGGCCCAGCGTGGCCACCGTCACCACGGTGATGGCCGCGAACACCGGAACCCGCGGGCCGAAGCGGTCCACAATGCGCCCCATCACGAGCTGGCAGACGGCGGAGAGGACCATGCTCGCCGACGCGTAGTAGCCGGCCGGCTTCTCGGAGCCGGTGAGCCGGAAGAGCAGCAGCGGCATGAGCAGGGTGGCGCAGCCCCAGTAGACGGTGGGCAGGAACCGCAGCGCCAGCAGCGCCCAGGAGCGGGACTCCCGCAGCATCTCCCCGAAGCCGGCCCCCAGCGCCTCCACCCCTCGCCGGGCGGCCGGGCGCGGCAGCGAGGGCACCAGCAGCCACGCACCGAGCAGGAGCAGCACCTGCCCGATCACGATGGTGAGTCCGATGATCCGGTAGCCGCCCTGCAGCTCGCGCGCCGCGATGCCGGAAAACGCGCTGCCCACCGCATTGCCGAGGGTGCCGCTCATGAAGTAGCAGGCCGTGGCCAGGGCCAGCGTATGCCGGGGCGCGGCGTCCATCACGTAGGAGAGCCCCGCCACGGCGCCCAGCCCGAACATGAGGCCGGAATAGAGCGCCAGCGGGTACATCAGCGGCGGGCTGTCCAGCAGGAAGATCAGCCCGGAGCTGATGACCCCGGTCATCGCCAGCAGGTAGGCGGGCTTGCGCCCGAGTGCATCCGAGAGCGCGCCCCCGAACAGCGCCACCACCCCGCCCGCGCAAACGGACAGGACCCGGATGTTGGCGGAGAACACCGTGCTCAGCCCCAGGTGCCGCTCCACGAACACCGGGAACAGCGAGAGCAGCGGCGCCACCAGGATGCCGCTGAGGACCTGGAAGATGAAGAAGACTGCCAGTGCCGGTGTGGCCAGCTCTGCCAGCGGGCTGAGCGACGCGGCTAGACGTGCGCCAGAGAGGCGAGGGAGGCGGGGGAAAGAGCCCGGTTTCATCAGTGGGAGCACACGCCGCCCGAGCGAGCCGGCTGCCGGATACTGAGGAAGGACACTGCTCTTCCGCGGCGCAACCGCTGGGTGAGATCAGTTTCTCCCGATCTCGGCTGTTTGGGTCAGTTCGCGCACCGTCGCCGAGGAACCCATGCCCACCACCTTCGTCCTGCTCGGTTGTACTCACCCGCACTCGCGGGGGCACCTTGCCACGCTGCGGCTCTCTCCCCGGGTGGACCGCTTCTGGATCTGGGACCCGGATCTCCGCGCTGCCATGGCGCTGGGAGAACACGCCGGCCCCAAGCTGGCGGGGGTCTCCGCGGACCTCACGTCGATCCTGCGCGAGGGCTCGCAGTTCGCGCTGGTCTGCCGGCGGAACGACGAGAACCCGGCCACGGTGATCGCCGCGCTGCGGGCCGGGAAGCACGTGCTCTCCGAGAAGCCGATGGCGATCACGTCGGAGGCGCTCCGCCCGGTGCTGGACGAAGCGCTCCGCGCCGGGGTGGCGCTGGGGGTCTACTACCCGTGGCGGTGTCATCCCGCCGCCCAGGACCTCCAGGCGCTCATCCGGCAGGGGGTGCTCGGGCGGCTGCTGGCGATGGAAGCGCGCATGGTGACCTCGCAGGTGAAGTTCCGGGACCCCGAGCACTGGCTCTTCCGGCGCCGGTATTCCGGGGGAGGCGTGCTCCACTGGCTCGGCTGCCACTACTTCGACCTGCTCCGCTACCTCTCCGGCGAGGAGGTGACGCACGTCTCCGCGCTGACGGGAGTGCTGAACGGCTTTCCGATCGAGGTGGAGGACACCGCTTCCGTCTCCATGCGCTGGAGCTCGGGGGCCATCGGCACGCTCACGGCCGGCTATCACCTGGCGCGGAGCGGCGGCGGCTACTTCGGCGCCGCGTACGACACCTACCTGGCGGCTCGCGGCATGGAGGGGAGCTTCCGCTGGGCGCCGACCCGCGCAAACGAGGTGGTGGCGGTGGAGTCCGCGCACCCCAGTTGGAGCGCGGCGCCGGAGCGAGAGCTGCGCTACCAGCTCGAGCCGAGTGAGGCCTACGGCGGTCGGTACGGGATGGAGTTCCTGCACCGGTTCATCGACAGCGCCACGTCGGGCCGCGCCGTGCCGGCCGGCGGGGAGGACGCGCTCCGGATGCTGGAGTGGGTGGAGGCGGTGTACCGGAGCGCCGAAAGCGGGGAGACGGTGCGCCTGGCGTAACCCAACGAGAGTGGAGTGATGGAGTAGTGGAGCACTGGAGTATGGCTGCCTGCTACTCCATGACATGCTCGAATTAGCAGAACCGTATCGGTCTGGTCCAGTGGTTTCCTGCTAGCATGCCGAGAGGAAGCGCCGGCTCCCTCCCGCTGACGACGAGCGGGCGGACGCGGTACCGGCCCGAGGCTCCAGCCACCGAATGAAGGTAGTACGCGTTTTGGGCATCGACCCGGGCCTCGGCTGCACCGGTTATGCCGTGGTGGAGCAGGACTCGAACTGCGCCGTACCCCGTCTTATCGAGGCCGGCGCGATCCGCAGCAACGACAAGCGGCCGCTCCCGGAGCGCCTGGTGCAGATCCACCGCGAGGTGGAGGAAGTGATCACGGAGTTTTCTCCGCAGGTGCTGGCGTTGGAGGACCTCTACAGCGAGTACCGCTTCCCGCGGAGCGCCCTGTTGATGGCCCACGCCCGGGGCGCCATCTGCCTTGCCGCCGCCCAGCAGGGACTTCCGGTCTGGAGCTACGCGCCCTCGCAGGTGAAGTCCGCCGTGGTCGGCAACGGCGCCGCCAGCAAGGAGCAGGTCCAGGCGATGGTGGTGCGCGTGTTCAGCCTCGCCCGCGTGCCTACGCCCCACGACGTGGCGGACGCGATGGCGATTGCGCTCACCGGGCACCGGCGAGGGCCGACCGCCGCGGAGGCTGCCGCGGGGAGCCCGGCGGGGAAGTAACTGGGGAACAGAGGGGACCAGGAAAATGGGGAAATGGGGAAAATGCGGGCGCGCGGGATGGTACCGGCGGGGTGGGAGGCGTTCGCAGTAAACTGGTGCCAGAACACTCATCCCACTGTAAAGAGCCCGACCCCATGAACGACGAGTCCGTGTATGCCGGCCTGCAGCCGGCCGAAGTGTGGCGCCAGTTCGCGGCGTTGAACCGGATCCCGCGGCCCTCTCGCCAGGAGCAGCAGGCGATCGACTACGTGCTGGAGACCGCCGCGGCCCTGGGAGTGCCCGCGGAGCGTGATCCGCGCGGCAACGCCATCGTGCGCGTCCCCGCCACCCCGGGCCGGGAAGGCGGTGCCGTCGTGGCGATCCAGGCGCACCTGGACATGGTCTGCGAGAAACGCCCGGACGTGCAGCACGACTTCGCCACCGACCCGATCCGGCCGCGGCTGGACGGCGACCGCGTCTACGCGACAGGCACCACTCTCGGCGCCGACAACGGCATGGGGGCCGCGATGGCGCTGGCCGCGATGACCGACCCGACGGTGGAGCACGGGCCGCTGGAGCTGCTCTTCACCGTGGAGGAGGAGATCGGGCTGCACGGAGCCGCGGCGCTGCGCCCGGAAGACGTAACGGCCCGCCTGCTCATCAACCTGGACAGCGAGGACCCGAAGGAGCTCACCGTGGGCTGCGCGGGCGGCGGCGGGGTGATCCTGCGCCTGCCGGTAACGCGCGAAGCGGCCCCGGACGGCTGGGAAGGCCGCGAGCTCACGGTCTCCGGCCTGAACGGCGGCCACAGCGGGGTGCAGATCCACGAGCGGCTTGCGAATGCGATCAAGCTGCTGGGCGGCGTGTTGGCGACCGCCGCGTCTCGGGGGATCTCGTTCCGGCTCTCCGCCGTCTCCGGCGGGAACGCCCACAATGCGATCCCGCGAGACGCCGCCGCGCTCCTCGCGCTGCCGTCGGACCAGATCGAGGCGTTCAACACGGCCGTGGACGATACCCTGGCGGAGCTCAAGGACGAGTGGCAGGACGATGAGCCCGGCCTGGCGCTGAGCCTGCTGGCCCTCCCCAACGCCGAGGCGGTGCTGACCGCCGAGGTCCACGACTCGCTGCTCGCCCTGCTGCGGGACCTGCCTCACGGCGTGCGGGCCATGAGCGCGGACTTCCCCGGGAAGGTAGAGACCTCCACCAACCTGGCGATGGTCCGCACCGAGCAAGACGCCATCACCATCGCCACGAGCAGCCGCAGCTTCGTGGAAAAGGAGCTGCACCGGCTGCAGGAAGCGATCCGCGAGCGGGGCGAAGCGGACGGCGCAACGGCGGAGGTCCAGTCCGGCTACGGCCCCTGGGAGCCGGACCCGAACTCACAGTTGGCGAAGGTGGCCGAGCGCGTGTACGCGGAGGTCTTCGGACAGCCCGCGGAGGTGCAGGTGATCCACGCCGGCCTGGAGTGCGGGGTAATCGTCTCCCGGATGCCCGGGATGGAAGCGATCTCCTTCGGGCCGCTCATCCGCGGCGCGCACACTCCGGAGGAACACGTCTACGTCTCCACCGTGGACTCCACGTGGCAACTGCTGACGGCTCTCCTCCGCGCGCTTTAGGTGCGGAGGAGATGGGGGCACTCGGCGCTCGTTGACGGCGACCGTGCCCGTAGAGCCTAGCCCTACCAACCGTGGGAAGGTCTCCCCGCCTTACCAAGGAGGGGGCAGGGGAGGTTCTCCCGAGAACGGCCACCGTACCCGATTAGACCTCCCCCAGCCCCTCCTTGGTAAGGCGGGGAGTGACAGCGGCGTGTGGCAAGGCGGCGGCGACACACCGTTAGCACTCCGGCACCAATCGACCCACACCTTCACCTCCGGGCGAAGGTCTCCCCTACTTACCAAGGAGGGGCCGGGGGAGGTTCTCTCGAACACGGCAACCGCGACGGGCAAGCCCTCGCAAGCGGCCGGCGCCGCGGAGACGACCTTGAACCCCGATCGGAAGCGCCCGAAACTGCTGCTCATCAGCATGTTCGTACTACTGCTCACGGTGGGCATCATCGTCGTGGCGGCGATCCGAATCGCGAATACCACCAGTCTACGCGCGGACAGGATCATCCTGTGGGGTCCAGGCTTTCAGGGCCGGATACCGCTGCGAGCTGCCGCGATCGATGCTAACCCGAGCGGGATTGCCTACTATGATCAGGCCGATCCGGCTTCACCTTATGTGCTGCTGAAGCAGGCGCCGTTTAGGATTTCACAGCGAACCGATTTCATCACCTGCCGGGTCTGGCACTGGCGCGGCTGGTTTTTGATCCAGGACTTCGGCGAGCGCCGGCCCTGAGCGATCTCGGGCAGATACCTCGAAGGAGAGGTCACGATGATGTTCAAACCGGGCACCGGCCTGTTATTGCTCCTCGGAGTCGCGGGCGTCGGCCAGGCCGCGGGGAAGGTCCCGGTAAAGGCGCCCGCGAAGGCGCCGGACTGGGAGAGCCGCCTCGGCGCGCCGCCGATGGACCGGCTGTATGAGAACCGGCTGGAGGCGGAGTCGGCGGGCTGCCTCTCGCTCAACCTGTTCAACGTGACGGTCGACCCCAGGCAGGCGGCGGAGCCGGCGCGGTTCACCATCACCAGCCCGGACGACCCGGACTACGCCGCCGCGAAGGGGATCCACCCTACGGCCAGCGGCTCCCGGACGCGGGTGGTGCGGGCCGCGCTGCGCACGGAGCTCCTGGTAAAGGGCACCTCGGTCTTCTTCAAGCTGCCGCGCCCGCTGAAGAACGGGAAGCGCTACCAGGTAGCCGCCAGCCTGGCCCAGCCGCTGCCCGCGGTGGCGCCGCTGGCGTTCGACGACCAGCGGCAGGTGAGCGACAACATCCGCCTCAACCAGCTCGGGTACCTGCCGGACTACCCGAAGCGCGCTTACCTGGGGCAGTATCTCGGGGACCTCGGCGGGCTGGCGTTCGAGGCGCGCACCTTCGAGCTGGTAGACGGCGCCGGCAAGCCGGTGTTCTCCGGCCCGGTGAAGCCGCGCGGCGTGGGCGACGAGCTGGTGGGGCAGGTGGTCTACGACCTGGACTTCACCCCGTTCAAGCAGCCGGGCCGTTACCGCGTGCGCGTACCGGGGGTGGGCCTCTCTACCCCGTTCGAGATCGGCCCGCGAGCGCTGGAGCCGGCTTACCTGAACCTCATGCGCGGCAACTACCACCAGCGGTGCGGGATGGAGATCGACGCCGCCTACTCTCGCCACCATCGCCCCGCCTGCCACCTGGACGACGCCTACCTGGACGA
>JAJFMS010000198.1 GCA_020696885.1 Armatimonadota bacterium
CGTGACGATCAGGCTCTGCCCCGGAAGCAGGCTCGCAGCCGGCGCCACGAAGCGGTACCACGGGCTACCCACGGGCGGCTGGCAGGCGTCATCCTGGCTGCCGGCCGAGGCCGTGTTCCAGGTGATGCCGAACGAGCTCAGGCCGTCGATCACGAAGTAGGCCGGGCCGACTACGGCCATCCCACCGTTGTTGGTGATCCGCACTACCTGGAGGTAGGTGCCGCCGGCGCCCGCGATCGTGTTCAGGCGGGTGACGGACACGTGCTGTCCCAGGTTCATGTACTTCCGGTAGGGCGTGATATCTACGGGGCCGGTGGCCTTGTTGCCGGAGCCGCCCGGAGCCGGCCCGTTGGTGGCCCCCCAGGCGTTGCACTCCGCGTCCAGGTTGCCGTCCACGTTCTGATCCAGCGTAGCGCCCGTGTCTGAGTAGGAGCCCGGCACCACCGAGAGACCGCCCAGCTTGTTGTTGGCGATGTCGTTCTCGTAGATCCGGATATCGCTGTTGGGCAACGGGAACTTGCCGCCGCTGGCCACTCGGACGCCGCGGTAGTTGGAGGCCAGGAACTGGTTGCCCTGCACGGTGATGCGGCTGTCGCCGCCACCGAGGATCAGGCCGTGGCCGTTCTTGGTGTTCCAGGAGACGTTGCCCGTGACGCTCACGTCCGACGCCCCGTAGAGCGCGATCGTGCCGTCGTTCAGGATCGAGTTGTTACTGATCGTGATGTTGTCGGCCGTGCCGCCCTTCACCCCACCCACCACTACGACGGAGCCGTTCTTGTTGGAGGTGAAGGTGTTGTTCGAGATGGTGGCGTCCAGCAGGCCGAAGTCGGAGTAGATCCCGTCCCCGCTGGCGGCGCCCGGCCGGTTGTTGCTGCGGAACAGGTTGTTCTGGACGATGTGGTTGGTACCGTTAAGGTACAGACCGAACGTGTTGTCCTGAACGAAGTTGTTCACGAAGATGATGCCGTCCACGAAGCGGTTCGGCACGTAAACGCCGGTTCCGGAGATGTCTCCGACCAGGTCACCGCCGGAGATGACGAAGCCGTCGATCGCCACGTTATTCGCGGATACCTGGATCCCGTTGCCGAGCACCGTTTCCGTACCGGGCCGAGAACCGGCGTAGCCGGGCACGCCGAACTGTACGCCATGCAGGATCAACGACTTGTTCACCACGATGTACGAGTTGGTCGTCCCGGCGGAGACGTTGATCGTGTCCCCGGCCGTAGCGCCATTGATCGTAGCCTGCAGCGTGGCCGGCGTGGCCGCAAGTGTGGCTGCCGAAGCTTCCTTAGCACCCGCGAGCGATAGGACCGCGACCGTCATGACGGCGAGCGGTAAAAAATGAAAACGCACCATCATCAGCTCCTTGGTGTCTGCGTGGCATCACACGGCGCACCACGACCAGGCACTGCGCACGCGGTAGGAGTTACTCACGGCCCCAGCACGAAAGGCGGCGCCTTCCCCGAAGTCTACAAGCAATCAAGTGGCCGGCATCCATGGTAGTCGGCCCTGCCCCGATTATAAGTATAGTTGGTTGCCGTTACTTTATCTGTACCTTTGGCAGATTCCTTCGTAAATCTGCCTCCCGACCGACCGGGCCTGTCCTGCAACGCCGGCTTCCGGCCCCTGGGGCTATCGCCAGGGCCAGGACCAAGCGCGGCGGCGCGGCTCTCGATCCAGCTCCGGGTAAGGGAGCAGCTCGTTGCAGAGCACCCGGGCCGGGTTTTCGTTGACCAGTCGCTCGGTGGCCTCGTCGCCCACCAGGGTCGCGCAGCGCTGTGCGGCGCGGCGCAGGCAGGGCGGCCGGCTGGTATCTGAATGCGCGTCACTCGCTAACAGGGACACCCAGCCCCTCCGCAGCATCTCCTCCGCGCTTCGCTTCGCCGCGGATCCGAAGCTTCCCAGCAGGCTGCCGCCGTTGACCTGCACGTAGCACCCTCGCTCCAGAAGCTCGGTTAGCTCCTCATACCGGCCCTTCCACGTGGGCACCCGCTCTGGGTGCGCCAGGATGATCCGGTAACCTGCTGCCTGGAGCTGGAACAACGCCTGGTGGTTGAACGCCCCGAATTCCAATTGCGCCGTCTCCAGGAGCACGTAGGAGCTGCCTGCGAGCGTGAGCGCCGAGCCCTCTGCCAGCGATTTCGCCAGCGACGGGATCAAGATCACTTCCTGCCCGAGGTGTACTTCCAGCGGGATCGCCGCCGCCTTCAATCGCTCCTGATGCTCGCCCAGGCGGCCACGACAGCGCTCCACTTCGCCTTCCGCACCCGTCCAGTGCGGGGTGGTGATCGCCTTCCGCACCCCGTCGGCATAGGCGAGGCGCGCCATGCGGATTGCGGTCTCCCAGTCCCCCGGGCCATCGTCGATGTTCGGGAGGAGGTGACAGTGAACGTCGATCATCCCGGTCGCCGCCTACCCGCCGGCCTCATACCCTTGCAATTCTCGAAGCCCGCCCGGAAACCCGGGCGCAAAACGGGGGCGCCGCATGTATGCGGCGCCCCCGGAATCCGACGCACCGTGATGGCCGGCTGCCTGTGCGATCGCCTACCGGGTTACGCGAAGAGTTACCTTCGTCTCACCCACCAGCGCCGTCTTGCCTTCCGGCTGGTACTTCGCCGTGACGGTGATAGAACGCCCGTCCAGGTCCTTCCCGGCAGTTAGCGGGAGGCAGTAGCGGTGTGAAGAGCCCTGCTGTCGCACCAGCCCGGCCTCGCCGGCCTTCAGCTCGATGGTGGTCTCCGGACGCTCGGTGATGTCATACCACTTGCCGTCCAGCAAAGACCGTCCGTGCACGTGGAAACAGGCCGCCGTCCCGGAATCCAGGGCGTCGTGGTCCGAAACCAGCTCGACTTCCCCGATCTCGCGCTGCGCTTCGGGCAGCGGGCGCACCGAGCCCGAGCACTCGCTCAGCGCACCGATGGCAAAAGCGCCCACGCCGCTGCCGCCGCCGACCGGAAGGAGCAGATTGGTGCTGCTACTGCCGTTGCCGCCGCCGCTGCGGACCTGACCGCCGCCGCTACCACCCGGCCCGGTGCCGCTGTCGTCACCGGTATCCGTGGTAGGGCCGTAGTCCGGACTGAAGCCAACGTTGCCGGTGGCGAATGCGAACTGGTAGGCGGAACCGATCAGGAACAGACCTACAGCACTGGCTGCGACCATCCGCCACCGCGAGCGCTGGACCGGTGCGGTTCCTCTTCGTCTAATCTTGCGTCTTGACTCAGCCATGCTTGCTGCTCCTCCGGCGTATCATACCTATGATACCACAGATACCGCCAGTTTACCGCCTCTAGTAAGACCGACCAAGCGGTAATCTATCATTCGCGGCCACGGCTTCCGATTCCTGCCGCCGCCATCCCCATTGCGAGCACTACCCACAGGAAAAGTGAGCACTCCGGGAACTCCCACGCGGGAGTGCCGATCGCGGCGACCATCTGGCCGGCCACCGAGGCCATGGAGCCGATGAGCACCGCACGCCGGAACCCGGGACGCGAGGACCGCATCGCCCGGAACGCGGTGGCGAAGAATGCGGCTAACACTCCCAGGTACAACCCAATTCCTGTATAGCCGGTTTCGGCGGCCAATTGCAGGTAGGTATTGTGAGCATTTTCTGTAAGCCGGGGCCCGGTCTGCATAATCTCGAGCTGGCTGCGGCTGGGTGCGTTCGGGTGGAAGTACAGCGCCTGCTGTACGGAGTAGGTTCCGATCCCCCAACCGGTAAGGGGACGGTCGTTCAGCATCCGGATCGACTTGTCCCACATCGCCAATCGCCACTGGAAGCTGGCGTCCGAGGTCAGCCGCGTGAGCGACATGGCACGGCCCGTGACTCCACCCTGCATCTGGCTGACGATGAAGAACAGTCCCACGGCCAGCACCAATGTGGCGGCCGGGAGGAGCAGCTGGTGCTTCCGCACGCTAAGCGCGCGCTCCTGGTAAGCGGACACCGCGTAGAGACCGAGCATTACCAGCAGCGCGAAGGCGGTACCCAGCCAGGCGCTGCGGTTCTTACACACCAGGATTCCCGCGATCACGATGACCGCCGCGGCCTGGGCGCCGTAGCGCCGCCAGGGGTCGTCGTCCATCTGGGAGACCACCAGCACCACGGGCAGCGTGAGGCAGAGCAGCCCCGCCAGGAGCTGTTCGTTGCGCATCGCCCCGGCCATCCGATCCAGGTGACCGTCCGTGGCGCTCACAAAGGCAAGCAGCGCAGAGAGACTGGCCGCTACCAGCAGCACCAGCATCAACTTCCCGAGCTGGCGGCGCACCGAGAGACCGTAAACGATGGCGAAGTAGACGAGCCCCCCGCCCACGTGGCGCATCGCCTCGTAGTTGCTTAGCTCCGGAATCGGGGAGCGAGCGGCAGAGATCCCCACCCACACCAGGAATAGGCCGATGGCCACGTTCGGCGCGGCGGTAACGGCGGCCAGTACCCGGGCGCGGGTCCACGCGCCTCCGGAGACCACGAGCACCGCCAGCACGATCCCCACCGCTTCGAACGCGAACGCCTTTACGCTGAGCCAGGCTCCGGTTTTGGGAAGCGGCACAGTCGCGATCAGCAAGAGCAGGCCGGCCAGCAGCCAGAAGAGGCCGCTGTCCGCTCCGCCCCGGTCGCGGCGGGAGGGGGAAGGCTCCTGTTCCCGGAGCTCCGGCATGTCGGTGGATACTGCATTCATGAGCGGTTGCCGGCCGTGGCCTATGCGCTAGGTGGCGGGCGCCACGAGCGCCTCATCCGGGCGGAACTCACGGCCGGATTCAAGGTCCTGATAAATCGCGATGTCGGCGGCAACGCACGCTGCGATCGCCTGCCGGGCGGTTTCGGACCGCATGGGCACCCCCAGCAGGCAGCAGGAGATGCCATGACGGCTCATCATCTCCGGAAGCTGCTCCACGGAGCCCAGCACCGGCACGCCATTCAAAGAACGACGCTCGAGCGCCAGCCCGTCGTCGAGGATTCCCACCACGTCCGCGCGGTGGGGCGCCACCGGGTCGCGCAGCTTCTGGATGTGAGCCAGCGCTTCGGCGCCGGCGCCGAGAATGAGCACGCGCGGGGCATTGCGCACGGGGAGCGACCCGAACAGCTCCCGCAGCGCCACGAACCACATCCGCGCGCTCACCACGAGGACGGTAAAGAGCAGCCAGTCCGTGATCAGGGCGGCGCGGGAGAGGCCCCGGAAACCGGTGAGCACGCCGAGGATTACCGCTACCGCCAGGGAGCCGAGAGCGCTGCCGGTGATGGCGGTAAGCGCGTCCGTCATCCCGGCGTATCGCCACACGCCCCGGTAGGCCCGGCAGAGGGCCAGCGCCAGCAGCTTCACCGCCAGGATCACCGGCAGCGTTACCACCAGCGTGCCGCGCATGTCCATCGGGATGTCTCCCTCGAACCGCAGCAGGTGCGCGCCGGCGAAGGAGATCAGGATCAACTGGACGTCCAGGAACACCTGGAGTATCTGTTTCTTGTAGCGGATGGTGCCGCCGATCAGCCGGACGTGGGACGGGACCTCGGACTTCTCCTTGTAGACCTTCAGGAAGCCGAGGTAGAGGCCCAGCACCAGCAGACCGATCGCCAGCAGCGTGGCCAGCAGGATCACCACGAGCACGGAAAGCCGCGTTGCCGCCAGCGCCAGCACGCCGAACAGGGCAGTGAGCCCGTAGAACACCAGCACCGCGGCGCGCTCCGAAAGGCCCAGCGCTACCAGCCGGTGCGAGGAGTGGTCCCGACCCCCCTGGGAGACGGAGCGGCCGTGGAGCACGCGGCTCACGGAGACCAGCGTGGTGTCGAAGATCGGGATCGCCAGTACCACCACCGGAAGCAGGAGCGCCAGTACCAGGTTGGGCGCGCTGCGCTGCGTGCCGTCCAGCGCCAGCGCCGCCAGCGAGAAGCCGAGGAACATACTCCCGCAGTCGCCCATGAAGATGCGAGCGGGATTGAAGTTGTAGATCAGGAAGCCGGCGGCGCCTCCGGCCAGCGCCAGCACCATCGCGGCGCTGGCGGCGTTGCCGTTGCCCAGGCAGTAGGCCCCCATGGCCAGCGCGGAGATCGCGGTCACCCCGGCGGCCAGGCCGTCCATGTTGTCCAGCAGGTTCACGGCGTTGGTGATGCCCACCAGCCAGAACACCGTCACCGGAAGGGCGATCCAGGGCGGCAGCCCCTCGATGGTAGGACCCTGCGTGACAAACAAGGCGGCGGCGGCCAACTGCCCGATCAGCTTGATGTAAGGAGGGAGGTGGAGCCGGTCGTCCGCCACCCCGAGCAGGAAGATCCCGAAGGCCGGCAGCAGCAGCGGCGGCATGCCGCCCGGGCCGTATTGCACCAGCCAGGTGATTGCGGTGCCCAGGAAGATGGCGATCCCGCCCATCAGTGCCGTGGGCCGCTGGTGCCAGCGGTCCTCGCGCGGACGGGCGACCCAGCCGAGCCGATGCGCCGCCATGATGACCACGGGGGTCGCCAGGGCGGATATCAGAAGACTGGTTAAGAACGACCCAAGCACGCGATCAGGCTCCCCGTTCAAACTGTGAATTTCGAACTCCGAAGCTCGAATGGAACCACCGGTACGACCCACGATCAGGGCAAAAGACCGCGACGGCGCCGAGCGGCTGTCCGGCCGTAATCGGAGGCCTTCGCGGAAATGCAGCGTTGGCTCGTACCCCAACAGCCGGCGCGCCTTCGAGATATCGGCGAGGGAGTGGGGCACGTCTCCCGCCCGGCCTGCCTTATAGGCCACCGCCGGAACGGTTCCCAAGATGTTGGATAGCTCTTCAATCAAGAAATTCAAGTCGTGGCGCTCGCCGCAGGCGATATTGAACAGCTCGCCCGACACTCCGCGCGCCTCCAGCGCCTTCAGATTCGCCTGGACCACATTGCCCACGTAGGTGAAGTCGCGGGATTGCGTGCCGTCGCCTTCCACCGTCAGAGTCCCGCCGTCCAGCATCAGCCGGATGAACGCCGGCACCACCGCCGCATACAGGGAGGCCGGGTTCTGCCGCGGCCCAAACACGTTGAAGTAGCGCAGGCAGACCGTCTCGATCTCGAACAGGCGCCCGAAGACCTGGCAATACTGCTCACCCGCCAGCTTGGCCACCGCGTAAGGCGACTTCGGCATCGGGGTCATCTCCTCTTGTTTCGGGAGGAGCGGGTTGCTGCCGTAGGCCGAAGAGGAGCCGGCGTAGATGAACCGCCGCACGCCCGCATCTCGCGCCGCCACGAGCATGGTGAGGGTGCCGGTGACGTTCACTTCGCTGCTGGCCAGCGGGTCCTGGAGGGAGCGCGCTACAGAGGGGAGCGCCGCCTGGTGGTACACCGCCTCGCAGCCGCGCACCGCCTGCGCCGCGGCGTCCCGATCCGTGACGGATCCTTCCAGCAGCTCCACGTGGGCTCGCACGTGCGCCAGATTACCGCGCTCCCCGGTGGACAGGTTATCCAGCACGCGGACGGTGTGCCCGTTCTCTAACAAGCCGGTCACCAGGTGTGACCCGATAAACCCTGCTCCACCCGTTACTAGAACTCTCACTAGACTACCCCGTGCTAAGTGTAAACTTCGATCCTGGAAAGATGCGGTTGATGGTCGGACCGGGTTTCACGCGCTCACGCCGCCAGTTGCCTGGGTTCCCTGCCGCGGCTGTTATAGCCCTGCAAACTCGCGATAAAGTGCCCGCAGGTCCTGCTCCAGGCGGTCCACGGACAGCCGTGGGAAAACGTGGGCCCGCCCCTCGCGTGCCATCGCGGCGCCCTGCTCCGGGTTCTCGAGCTGCCAGCGAATGCCTTCCGCCAACGACTCCGCGCTTCCGGAAGGCACCAGGCACCCTGTGCGCCCCGGCGACACCAGGTCGCCCACGGAGCCTACCTCGGTAGCTACCACCGGCCGGGCCGATGCCAGAGCTTCGATGATCGTGACCGGCAGGCCCTCGTTGAGCGAGCAGAGGACCGCCACGTCCAGATCCGCATAGATCTTTGGTAGATCGGAGCGGAACCCGAGAAACCGCAGGCACGGACCGCTTGCCTTACTGGCGAGCGTCTCCGCATGTCCTGCCATGTCGTGCGCCACGATGCGGAATCCCTTCTCGCGGGCTTCCTGCTCCACACTGTCCCGCAGGTCGCCGTCGCCCACCACCAGGAACTCCGCGTCCGGCCGCTGGTGCGCTACCAGGAGCGCGGCGTCCAGGAACAGCGAGTGCGCCTTGATCGGCACCAGGCGGGCCACGATCCCGATCAGGGGCACGCCAGCCCCAATGCCCAGCTCCCGGCGGAGCTCGCCGGCATGGCGCTCCGCGGAAAGGAACGGCTCCAGCTCCAGCCCCAGCGGGATCCGCTTCATCTGCTCGCGCCGGCCCACGCCGAAGTTGAGGATCTCTCGCTCCTGCGCCTCGCCCAGCACCACGATCCGGTCGGTCGCCCGCGCTAGCGCACGTTCGATCCGCACCAGCACCGCGGACTTGCGCTTGGAGAAGTAGCCGTGGAACACGTGGCCGTGGTAGGTGTGCACCACGGACGGCACGCGCGCCAGCCGCGCCGCCAGCCGCCCCACCGCCCCCGCCTTCGCCAGGTGCGTGTGCACGATGTCCGGCCGGTACCGGCGGATCTCCCGGTAGACGCGGTGTACGGTCGGCAGGTCGGACTTGAGCGAGATCTCGCGTCCCAGCCCGGCAATCCGGGTGAACGGCACGCCGCGCTCGGTTGCCAGACCTTCCATGCTGCCTTCTCGCGGACCGACGTTGCCGGTAACGAGTACGGA
>JAJFMS010001182.1 GCA_020696885.1 Armatimonadota bacterium
GTGCTCAAGACCGCGCAGAAGCGAGAGCGCGGCCGCAAGTAGCGCGACCGGCCTTCCCCCATTACTCGCCCGAGGAGCTTACATGCTGATCGTGCGCCCGGCAGAGGACCGGGATGCCGCCCAGATCGCCGCGATCTACGCCCCGTTCGTACGGGAGACGCACACTTCGTTCGAGCAGGAGCCGCCGGACGCGGCGGAGATGGCACGCCGCATCCAGGAGACGCAGCGCACCCATCCCTGGCTGGTCTGTGAGCGCGACGGGGAGGTGTTGGGCTATGCCTACGCCACCCCGCACCGCGCGCGCGCCGCCTATCAGTGGTGTACGGAGACCACGGTTTACGTGAAGGAAGGCCTCCGCCGCAGCGGCGTGGGGCGCCGGCTCTACGGCGCGCTGTTCGCGGTTCTGGAGCACCAGGGCTTCCGGATGGCGTACGCCGCCATCGCCCTGCCCAACCCCGCCAGCGCCGGACTTCATGAAGCGCTCGGGTTCGAGCCGCTTGGCGTTTACCGCGCGGCCGGCTACAAGCACGGCGCCTGGCACGACGTCGGCTGGTGGCAGCGCGCGGTTCGTTCGCTCGATCCGAATCCCACCCCGCCCCTCCCGTTCGCCTCCCTTACCAGCGACGACCTGAAGCCGCTGCTGGAAGCGCCAACCGCCTCCTAACTGATGCGGGAGGGACCTGCTAGCTGTGGTCCGTCCAACGCTCCACGCGCACGAGGCGCTATGCTACGGCTTCTCACCCACTAGCCACTAATCACCAGCCACTAACCACCAGCCACTAACCACTAACTCGAGTCAGCCGCGTGATTAGCTCCCGCACGTCCTTCACGTCCGCGGGCTTGGTGAGGTGCTCGCTGAACCCGGCTTCCCGGGAGCGACGCCGATCTTCCTCGCTGCCCCAGCCGGTGAGTGCTACCAGCACGGGGGCGCCGTAAGCAGGGTCCGCGCGGAGCTCGCGGGCCACTTCGAACCCGTTCATCCCGGGCAGCCCAAGATCCAGCAGCACGAGCTCCGGCTGGAACGCCCGGGCCTGCTGGAGCGCGGCGGGACCGCTGTAGGCTGTGCGCACCGCATGGCCGGAGCCTTCCAGTAGCATTGCCAGGGTCTCCGCGCCATCGATGTTGTCGTCCACCACGAGGATCCGGGAGCCGGCGGACGGCGGCGGCTCCGTCTCTCCGCGCGGTGCCGGCAGATCGGTGGCTGTCTCCATCAGGCGGGGTAGAGAGACACTGAACGTGCTGCCGCGACCAACTCCCTCGCTGGCGGCCTCCACCGTGCCACCGTGCATCTCCACCAGCCGCTTCACCAGCGAGAGCCCGATGCCAAGGCCGCCTTGCGCCCGATCTGTGGCGCGGCCCACCTGGGTGAAGATATCGAACACCTTCGGCAGCATCTCCGCAGGGATGCCCATGCCGTTGTCCCGCACCCGGATCACGGCCTGCTCCCGCACCCGGATCACGGCCTGCGGGGCGTGGCACTCCACGGATAGCTCCCCCCGGCCGCCTTCCGGCGTGTACTTGGCTGCGTTGTTGAACAGGTTGCTCACCACCTGGGAGAGGCGCGCCGCATCGAGCTTCCGAAGGCAGGCGCATCGTCACCTGGTGCGCCGCGGCCGTCAGAAGCGGACGGCTGGTCTCCAGCGTGGTCTCGATTATGGTGCTAAGGACCACCGGCTTCCGCTTGAGCCGGATCTTCCCGCGGCTCACGCGGGAGATGTCCTGGGGGTGACCGCCGGAGGCGTGATGGAGGCGTGGCGCGCCCGCGCACAGGACTCTAACACCTCCATGCTCCCGCTTTGTTTAGCATGGAGTAACCGGGGCAGTATAGGAGCCTGGGGCGCCGTGCGGGCCGTCGAGCCCAGTTTGGGGCAGGAAACCGGCCCGCGCCCTCCGAACAGCAGAGAAGGTTGCCTGTCGGCAGCCGCTGCGGGTCGAGCGCAGTCCCAGGCCGTGAGGATCACGGGACGTAGCCCCGGCAACCAGAAGTGCCGCCGGGGCCGGCGAAGGAAGATGAACTATGTCCGATCAGGGTAACCACGACGCCGTGCGGCCGAGCCGCCGCGAGTTTTTGAAGACCGCTAGCGTAGCGGGCTCCGCTGCCGCCCTCCTGGCTAGCGGTAACTACGCCTTTGCAGGCGCCTCGGAGCAGATCAAGATCGGTCTCGTCGGCTGCGGCGGACGAGGCTCCGGCGCCGCCGCGGACGCGCTGCAGGCCGATCCGGGCGTCCACCTGACGGCCATTGGGGACGTGGTGAAGTCGCAGATCGAGCGGAGCGTCAGCAACCTCAAGAAGCTGGAGGGGATGGGCACCCGCGTGCAGGTCCCCGAGGCGAACCAGTTCGTCGGGCTGGACGCCTACCAGCGCGTGATCGAGAGCGGCGTGGACGTGGTGCTGCTCTGCAGCCCGCCCGGCTTCCGGCCGCAGCACATCAAGGCCGCCGTGGAAGCCGGCAAGCACATCTTCGCGGAGAAGCCGATGGGCACGGACGTGGCCGGCGTGCTCTCCGCGCTCCGGGCCGTCCAGGCAGGCCGGAAGGATCGCTCCTTCCTCTCCGGGTTCTGCTACCGCTACGCGGAGCCGCACCGCGCGTTCTACAAGCGCCTGCACGAAGGCGCCATCGGCGCCCCGCGGTTCATCCACGCCACGTACCTCACCAGCCCGGTGAAGCCGATGCCGCCGGCCTCGTCCCGCCCCGCCGGGATGAGCGACGTGGAGTGGCAGATCCGCAACTGGTACAACTTCGTCTGGCTGAGCGGCGACGGGATGATCGAGCAGGCCTGCCACAGCATCGACAAGATCCTCTGGGCGATGAAGGACGTGCCGCCGGTGCGCTGCGTGGCGAACGGCGGGCGGATCCACCCCAACCACGAGGGGAATATCTTCGACCACATGGACATCTTCTACGAATGGGCGGACGGCACCCGCGCCACCATGGCCCAGCGCCAGATCGCCGGGCTGGCCCATAACGACAACACGGACTACGTGGTCGGCGCCAAGGGTACCGGCACGGTGCACTTCGCCTCCGCCGAGATGAGCGGGGACACGCAGTGGCGCACCGATCCGCCCAAGAAGACGATGTACCAGCTGGAGCATGACGCCCTCTTCGCCTCGATCCGCAAGAACCAGCCGGTCCGCGAAGCCGACAAGATGGCCAAGAGCACGCTGGTGGGCCTGATGGGCCGGATGGCCGCCTACACCGGCGCCGCCGTCACCTGGGAGCAGATCCAGAAGTCCAACGAGGACCTCTTCCCGAAGGACCTGACCTGGAACGGAAAGCT
>JAJFMS010000199.1 GCA_020696885.1 Armatimonadota bacterium
AGTGGTCAAAGACATCAGATGCTACTAACCGAATGGCAGAGGTGCCGCGCTACCACACCAGCGCGCCTGGATCTTTCTCTTACTCATTCTCATTCCCTTTCTCGGTTTCCCCGCAACCCAGCAACCGCACCTCCTCCACCACCCCCGCGCCCTCCATCCGCCGGGAGAGCAGCGACCCCGCATGCTCCAGCAACCGGCGAGCCGCGGTGTTCTCCGCCAGCATCACCGCCTTCCAGCGCCGGATCCCTACCGCGCGAGCCCGCTCGGCGAGGCATTGCACCAGAAGGCGCGCCACGCCCCGGCCATGCCACTCGTCCGCCACGACGAAGGCGACCTCGGCCAGGTCCGGCTCGCCGCTCTCGCGGATGCACCGGGCGATGGCTACCGGGACGGCTACGCCCTCCTGGATCACCGCCATCCCTAGCGCCAGGTGGTGATCGCCGTCCACGCGGCTCAGGTACTCCAGCTCCGCGGACGTGAGCCGATCCACCTGGTTGAGGAACCGCTGGTAGCGCGACTTCCCGGACAGCCGCCCGAACGCTTCGGCCATCGCCTCCGCGTCGGATGGCTCGATCGCCCGGATGATGACCGGCGTGCCATCGGGCAGCGCGTGCGTCGGAACTGGTCCGGCCGGCCCCGGCTTGTCACTGCGGTGGCCGCCGAAGAGGCGGCCGAGCCGCTCGAGGATCTGGCGGACGTCCAGCACCGGGCTACTCCTTCGCGCTGCCCGTCAGCAGCACTTCGCGGGGCGCGTCGCACACCTGGTCGTTGCAGGCCTGGTACCGGACCTTGAGCCGCGGCCGGTCCTTCTCGGAACCGGGGAGCGCGCGCAGCTTCACCCGGACCAGCGTCTCGCCGGAGAACACCTGCACCGGCTGCGGCTCCCCGGTTACCCGGAGCGGCTCGGGCGCCGGGTAGGTGATGCCCAGCAGCTTGAACGGTCCCTTTTCCAGCTCCACTCGCGTCGGGATCCGTCCGGCAACGCCGGGCCGGTCGGCGTTTACGTGCCAGCCCGAGGCGAGCCGCAGGCGGACCACCAGCTCCAGGTCCTGGCCGGGCCGGATCGCCGGCGGCACTCCTTCCAGCGTGGCGGTGACGGTGGTGCGGGCGGCGCGCGGAGGCTCCGCCTGGGCGTCCGGCACGAAGTAGGCCTGGGCCGCGGCAACCATCCCCGCCACCACGTGCGGGGTGCGCTTCATCTCAGTGGCCGCCGCGTCCAGCGTGCGCTGGGCCTTCTCCCGCAGGGCAGCATCGCTGGTGCGACGCCCGAGCTGCAGCAGCACCTGTGCCGCCATGCTCTGGCCGGACGGCACGGAGTCTTCCTCCACGTTGGCGCGCCGGGCGATGAGGCTCTCGTGGCCGCGAGGAGTCGAATCGAAGGTGCCGCGCGTCTCGTTCCAGAAGTCGTCCACCATCGTTCGCGCCAGGGTGCCGGCTTCCTTCAGCCAGCGCTCTTCTCCGGTGGCCCGGTGCAGCTCCAGCATCCCGGCGGCTACGAAGCTGTAGTCTTCCAGGAACACTTGCGGCTGTGTCTTCCCGGCACGGTAGGAGTGGCGCAGCTTGCCGTCCTTCCGCAGTTCCGCGAGGAGGAAGCGGGCGTTGGCCTCGGCCGCGTCCTTGTAGCGCACGTCCCCGGTGTGATCGTATGCGGCGGCGAGGGCCCGGAGCATCAGTCCATTCCAGTTCGCCAGGACCTTGTCGTCGACGCGTGGGCGGGAGCGCTTCTCCCGGGCTGCCTGGAGCCGGGTCTGGAGCTTCTCGAGCCGCGTACGCAGGGCGGCGGGGGAGAGCTTCAGCTCCTTTGCCCACTCGTCCAGTGACCGCGAGACCAGGTTCGGCACGCTTTTGCCCTGGACGGTGCCCGTGGGAGCGATGCCGTAGACCCGGCAGAACAGCGCGCCGTCCTCCGGGCCGAGCGCCGCGGTGACCTGGGAGGGCGTCCAGAGGTAGAACGCTCCCTCCTCGCGGCTGCCGTCCGCCGCCGTGCTCTCGGCGTCCAGCGAGCTCCAGAACGCGCCGGTGGAGCGGTCTCGCAGCTCTCGCAGCGCGAAGTCCAGCGTCTCGGTGCCGATGCGGGCAAACTCCTCCGTGCCGGTGTCGCGGTAGGCCTCCAGGTAGATCCAGGCCAGGAGCGCGTTGTCGTAGAGCATCTTCTCGAAGTGGGGCACCTGCCACTTCTCGTCCACGCTGTAACGATGGAAGCCGCCGCCGATCTGGTCGTAGATGCCTCCGCGCGCCATGCGGTCCAGCGTTAGGGTAACCGCGCGCAGAAGCCCGGCATCCGGCTTGCGGCGATGCTCCGCCAGCAGCACGGCCAGCCGCATCACCGGCGGGAACTTGGGGGCGCCGCCGAAGCCGCCGTACCGCTCGTCCAGGCCCTCCCGGATCTGCTTCGCGGCGCTCTGGGCGAGTTGCGGTGTCAGCGTGCCGGCCCGCGCCCGGGCGGTGGCCGTTTCCCCCACGCCGCGGGTGAGGCGGTCCGCTTGCTCTTCGATCTGCTTCCGCTTTCCCGGGTCCGCCCAGGCCGCGTGAACGTCCCGCAGCAACTCCGCGAACACGTCCCGGGGGAAGTAGGTGCCGCCATGGAACGGCTTCCCGTCCGGCGTGAGGAACGCGGAGAGCGGCCAGCCGCCGCGGCCGTTCAGCAGGAGCATGGCGGTCATGTAGAGGTCGTCCACGTCCGGGCGCTCTTCGCGGTCGACCTTGATGCAGACGAACCGCTGGTTAAGCTGGTCCGCGATGCCGTCGTCGCGGAAGCTCTCGCGCTCCATCACGTGGCACCAGTGACAGGCGGAGTAGCCGACGGAGAGGAAGACCGGCTTCCCTTCCTTCTTCGCCTTCGCGAACGCTTCAGGACCCCACGGGTACCAGTCGACCGGATTGTCCTGGTGCTGCAGCAGGTAGGGGCTGGTAGAGCCCGCCAGGTGGTTGTGGCCTCCTGGGCGTGCCGGTGCGTCCTCCGCGGCCAGGCCGGCGTGGGCCACCAGGGTGGCCGCCAGCGCCGCCGCCGCTCCCAGGCGCCGCACGGCGCCGCTGATCGATTCCGTCCGCCGCTTCATCGTGGACCTCCGCGTTCACTACCGGAAGTATCCACTATCGCGCGCCGCTCACCCCACGGCGAGCAGTACGCGCGGGGGCAGTCAGCTCGAGAAGCCGAAGTCGTAGGGGTTGTTGCGCGCCTCCAGGTGCTTGCGCAGCTTGAGCAGGGCGCGGCGCTGGACCTGCCGCACCCCTTCCCGGGTGATGCGGAGGCGTTCCGCCAGGTCCGCGAGGGGCACCGTAACGCCGCCCAGCCCGAATCGGGCTTCCAACACCAGGCGGTCCCGGGCCGGCAGGGTCTGGAGCAGCTCCTCCAGCTCTCCGGTCTGCTCCAGCGCAAGCAGCTCCGCTTCCGGCGCGGCACCGCGCGGATCGGCGACGTCCAGGGTGAGCGGCTCGCCCTCGTCCGTCACGGGTGCGTCCAGCGAGAGCGGCTCTGCCAGGCACTCCAACACCGCCTCGAGGCGCTTCGGTGAGATTCCGCAGGCTGCCGCCAGCTCTTCCGTGGTGGCGTCGCGGCCCAGCTCCGCTGCGAGCTGCTCGCGCAGCACGGCGGCTTTCCGCGCCGCGCCGCTCACATCCACCGGCAAGCGGATCAGGCGGCTCTGGCGGTCCAGCGCCCGAAGCACGCGCTGCCGGATCCAGTACGTGGCGTAGGTGCTGAAGCGGAATCCCTTCGCCGCGTCGAAGCGCTCCACCGCAATGCAGAGCCCGATCATTCCTTCCTGGATCAGGTCCTCGGAGTCCAGGTGCGTGCTGCCGTAGTTTCGAGCGATCGAGACTACCAGGGGGATATTGGCGCTCACCATCCGGTCGTAGGCGGCGCGGTCGCCCTCCTGTGCCTTCTGGGAGAGCCGCTTCTCCTGTCCGGCCGTTAGCTGCTCGCCGGAAGCCACATAATCCCAGCGCGGAAGCGCCTCTCGCTCGGTGGCCCGAGCCCGGCTGGTGGACCCCGCAGGGGTGGTTACTGCCAATTCAACCATCGCTTCGATCTCCCTGGCCTCGTTTTACATCACTAACTCGTTATATCACGATGATGTTATTATATGTCTCCCAATCGGACCTATTCGAAACCGGCGCTGTCACATGCGGAAGCGCACGCGGATAGAACGAACAGAGAGCGAGCTCTGCGAGTGGTGGGAGGCTTCCGTGGCGACCGACGGCGTGGACGAGGCGTGGACCGGCCGGGGCGCGCCTGCCGTGGTGCGGGGAACCGGGGGGACGATCCTGCGGGAGCTGGCACTGGGGGAGAAGAGCGTTACGGAGCTGGTCCAGGCTACCGGGATGAGCCAGCCCAACGTATCCAACCACCTGGGCCGGCTGCGCGACCGCGGATTGGTGGCGGGGGAGCGGCGGGGCCGGCAGATCGTCTACCGGCTGGCGAGCGCCGGGCTGGCGCACTTGATGCTCCTCCACGGCGAGCATCCGTCCGGGCCGGCGCCGCAGCCGGACCTGATCGCTGAGCAGTTCCTCCAGGCGGTGCTGACCTTACGCGAGGAAGAGCCCGTGCGGCTGGTGGATGGGGCGATGGCCGCCGGCCTGGAATGGCGCGACCTCTACCTGGGCGTCTTCGTTCCCACCCTCGAACGGATTGGCGATCTGTGGGAGCGGGGAGAGCTCACGGTGGCCAACGAGCACCTCATCACCGGAATCGTGCTGCGGCTGCTGCACCGGCTCTCCCTGGCCTTGCCGCCGGCCCCGGACGAACAGGCGCCCACCGCCATCGTGGGGTGCGTGGAGGGGGAGCTGCATTCAGTAGGCGGCCGGATGGTAGCGGACTTCCTGCTCGCCCGCGGCTGGCGCGCCTGGTATCTCAACGGCTACCTGCCCGCGGACTACCTGATGGAAGCGGTCCTGGCGCACTCACCGGATGCGGTGGTGCTGTGCATCTCCATGGAGGAATGCACCGCCCACCTGGAGGCCACCGTCGCGCGGCTCCGGGAGTGCCGCGCCGGCGGGCGGCTGCCGCTCATCGTGGCCGGCGGGCGGTATTTCTCGGGTGGGCGGGTGCACCCGGGGCTCGATCTCTGCGGAACGGATATCGAAACCGTCACCGCGGAGCTGGATCGGATGGTGCGCGAGGCGCGGAAGGCCTGACGTTCACGTGACCGCAAAGGGTTGTTGGTAGGTGCCGGATGGGGCCGGGAGCGAGTCCCGGTCCGACCAACGACCGTTTGGCTGTTGGGTATCCGTAGGGCGGGAGGTCTCTCGCCGCCCTGGTCAGGATACGGTTTGCCCCTGCGCGAGGTGGTGCTTGGTCGAGGGACCGTAGGAAACCGCTGGACCCTAATAGGGTCGTCGATCCTCGATGGTAGGCACCGGCAGGCGCTGCTGCCGGAACTCTTCGAGCTCGATCTGCAACTGGCCGATCTGCTCCAGCAGGCTCAGGATGATCTCCACCCCGGCCAGGTTCACACCCATGTCCTGGGTAAGCCGTTGGATCTGCCGCAGTCGCTCGATGTCCCAGTCGCTGTAGAGCCGGTTGCTGCCGCGGCGAGCGGGCTTCACCAGACCCGCGCGTTCGTACAGGCGCAGGGTCTGCGGGTGCATCCCCACCCGCTCGGCCGCGATGCTGATCACGTAAGACGGATCTCGGTTGAAATCTGACATCGCATCCTCCGAACTATCGCCCCGCCAGGATGCGGTCGCGCGGATTCTCCGTGCGCAGAGCCTTCAACTGCTCGATCAGGCCGCGCTCTTCCTCGGTGAGGTTCCGCGGCACGGTCACCTTGAGCCGCGCGTAGAGGTTTCCGCTGCCTCCCGCCCGCCGCGGCATGCCCTGGCCGGTGAGCCGGAGCTGCTGCCCGCTCTGGACGCCCGGCGGGAGCTTCATGCTCACCTTGCCGGTCATCGTCGGCACGTCGATCTCCGCCCCCAGGGACGCTTCCGGGAATGTGACCGGAACGTCCACGTACAGGTCCTCGCCCTTCCGCTCGAAGAGCGGGTGGACACGCATCTTGACCATCAGATACAGATCGCCGGCGGGAGCCCCGTGCTCCCCAGGGTTGCCCTGTCCGGCCACCCGGAGCTTGTTCCCTTCGTCCACCCCTTTGGGGATAGAGACGGTTACCGCCCGCGGCCGCTCCACCTGGCCGGCGCCGCGGCAGGTGTGGCACTTCTGCGACGGGATCTTGCCGGACCCGCCGCAGCGATCACACAGGTCTCCGCCGATGCTGAAGCCCCGGAACGAAACGCCGCGGCCGGAGCCCTGGCACTGGGTGCAGGTTTCCTGGCTGGCGCCCGGCTCGGCGCCGGAGCCGTGGCAGGTAGGACAGGTGTCCGGCGCGGTGATGGTAAAGCGCCGCTCCCCGCCCTTGTAGGCTTCCTCCAGCGAGACCTCGATCTCATACTGCAGGTCGGCCCCTCGCGGCTGCGAGCGGCCCGCCGGCCGGCGACCGCCGGCAGCAGCGCCGCCGCCCGCGCCGAAGAAGCTACCCAGCAGGTCTTCCCAGGGGGCGCCGCCGCCGGTGTCGAAGTCGAAGTTGACGCCGCCTTGCCCACCGGCGCCGCCGCCCTGACGGAAGGTGAAACCACCGCCGCCCGGAGCGCCGCCCATACCGGC
>JAJFMS010000200.1 GCA_020696885.1 Armatimonadota bacterium
TAAGGAGGCGCTCGTCTGGAGCCGTGCACTCGAGGCGTCGGCGAGCCGCTTCGCCCATCCGGCGGCAGTCAAGTCGCTCGCCTTCGCCCCGAACGGGCACGAGCTGGCCACTGCGGATGCTGACGGGGGGATCCGGGTCTGGGACCTGAACACGCGCCAGGCCGCCCGGCGTCCGGAGACGGGGTACGCGGTGGCGTTCGACCCTATGGGCAGAGGGCTGGCGGTCGCGGGCCCGGAGGGGCGGCTCACCGTGGAGCAAGGGCCGGGCCGCACCCCCCTGCGCTTGCAGATCGCCGGGTTGGGCACCCGCCCGATGCGCTTTTCTCCGGATGGACGGTATCTGGCGGTGCGCACCCACCACTCGGTTTCGGTGATCGATCGGGTGACCGCCGCGGAAGTGATGCTGAAGGCCCATCAGCAAGACGTGCGGACCGTTGCCTTCTCGCGGGACTCGAGAACGATCGCGACCGCGGGGCGGGACCGGGCGATCCACCTCTGGAACCTGGCCACGGGCGAGGAGCTAGGGGTGCTGGAAGGAGGTGAAACGGGAAACAGCGTCGCGTTTTCTCCGGATGGAACGAGATTGGTTGCCGGCGGCACCGACGGCGTCACACGCGTCTGGACCGCCGCCACTGCCGGGTCGCCGGGCTGGCCCCGCTGAACCGGCATCGTTATTTGGAAACACGTCAACAGGTCAAGCGGCCCGGCTCTGCAGGGTCACAGGAAGAAACCATGCCTCTCGAATTTCACTACCACGAGCATCTAGGGGAAGAGTGTCGCCAGGACGGTCATCACTCGAGCTGTGCCCCCAACGCGGTCGGGTTCGACTGCCAGGCTACCAGCAGCGGCTTGTGCAGTTGCCTGGAGATCATCGATACGGACGCCGCGCTCATGCTGGCTCCGGCGAACCGGTTGAGCCGCCAGGCCTGGGAGCTCAACGGCTTGGTCCTCAACCACCGAGGCCGCATTTCCACTCCGAGCCGGAACCCGAAGCCCTCCACGGCACTTCCCGGGGGCCACATCGACGAGGTGCTCGCGCGAGGGTTCAAGCTGTTGGCCGACGCAGCCCCTCCCAACCCCGCGGTGGAGGAAACGGGCGAGAAGCGGCCGGAGCCCCTGGCAGAGCTGGAGCTGGCGATTGCCGTGCTGGAAGGCCTCGGTCTTAACCGGCCGGGCGGCCGGGTGGCGCACGAGCACCACGAGCACGAGCACTAGTCCCGGCGCATCGTACTCCCGGTCGGACAGCAGTTGCACCCAGCGGTACGGACCTCGTTCCGTGCCGCCAGGTGCGCCGGGCGGCTTCCTGCTTGCAACCTCTGAAAGAGCCGGTTGATGAGCCTCACGATCTCCAAGCTGAACTTCCGGCCCGACCAACCGGGCGCGAACCTACCCCTGCTGCTCCGCCGGGACGAGGCCAGCCTGATCCCGACGTTTACCCGTCCGGCTCCGGACTCTGAGTGGGCGCATTACCCGGTGGCCTACCGTGTGGACGTGCCGAACGCCGACCAGGTCTTCATCGAAGTCACCCTGCATAATCCGGACGACACGCCGGTGGAAACGCGCATTCGGGCAGTGGGAGAGGGTGTCCTGGGGCAACTGGACTGGCTGGACGTCGCCGTCGCCGCCGGAGCTTCGATCCCGCTCAAACTCCGGCTGGAAGACACGAGATTGAGTCAGGAGGGCGTCGACGTTCGAGAGGTGACCTGGAACTGGCAGTTCGAGCGCCCGACGGCCAACGGTCCCCAGATCACCACGCTCGGAGTTTCGCGGCTCACGGTTTATACGGTGCTGGGCGAGCCAGGTCCGCCCTGGGTGCAGCTACCCAACAACTCCCTTGAGTTACCGTGGGCCGCGGTGTTGGACTACGCCTGCCGCTGGGCTCGCGGAGCACGGACCGTGCGCGCGGCGGCGGATCTGATCTCCCGCCAGGTCTACCTGCTAGGGCGCACTCCCTTCCCGCTCGCCGTGCCGAATCCGAAGCCGTTCCTGACTTATCGCGAGGCCGATCACTTCAGCAATGGGGAGTTCTTTAACTCGGAGGAGCAACTGCTCTATCCAGGCGCCTTCTTCTGCGACCTCCTGCTGCTCCGCCTCCGAGGCGCGGATGATGGGGAAGGAGCCCTCAACTGCTCGGACTGTGCCTCGATCGTCTCGGTCTTTACCAACCTGCTCGGTGGAAAGCTGGTCCAGGCCCGCATCGACGGCCCCCCCAGCACAGATCCCAACGCCCGGTTCGAGACCCATCCGGTGCTGATGCTTGGAGACCCGCCGGCAGGGTTCCGGCGGATGAAATTCCGATTTCACGAAGTCGCCCTGGAGGCGCCGCATCCCCCTAATCAGCCGCCGGATCCGGCCCTGCTCGCGTGGGATGCGTGCCTCGCCCCGGATGATGATGGGAATCCCGCGCCGCCGCATGTGGATGCGACGCCGGTGGGACTGCCCTTGGGGCACGGCGCGGCCCCGGCTTCCTACCTGGCGCGATTGGCGCCTGCCGGTTCGGGGCTGCGGGTCACGGGAACCAAACAGCGCCGGCTGGTGCCGGAGCCGCCCCAAGCAGCGACTCCCGAACAATTGACGCGCCTCTTCCCGAAAGGCCCCCGTGCCCCGGAGGAGTGGCCCCGCACCCCGCTGCCGGGATTGCCGTTCACCCGGTTGATCTCCATGCTCAAATTGCTGCTGGCGGACCGCTGGCAGTTGGAGCAGTGGACCTCCGTCGCGCGGATCACCTGGTCGGACGCCATCCGGATGAGCTGGGGCCGGATCGGCGCACCGCTCGGCTCGGCATGGGTCTCGGTTACCCTACAAGACTGCCGTACCGCCCGCTGCGCGAACGACCTGTTGTGGCAGACGATCCACTCGATCCACACCGGCCCCCCGCCGAAGTTCCCAGGCACGGAGCTCTTCGGCTACGTGGCCTTCGGTGATCTGGAGCGCGGATTCTACGTGGCCTTCGGCCGCTACCTGTTCCAGGTGGTGATCCCCCTGGGGAACCCGGGCCTCCTCCGCTTCATCCAGGACTTTATCCCCCGCCTCCCCGGGGTGTTGTTGGGCCTGATCGTCCCATGAGCCTGACCATCACGAAACTGAGCTTCCGGTCGAAGGGCGAGCGGGGCAATCTTCCCCTCCTGCTGCGCCGGGACGAGGTGAGCCTGGTGCCGGCCGAGACGCGGCCGAATCCCGAGTCGGACTGGACTCACTACCCGTTGGCGTACCGGCTCGACGTCGCGAAGGCGAACGAGGTCTGGGTGGACGTGACGTTCATCAATGATGGAAGTGAGCCGCTGGTCACCCAGATCCGGACCGGAGACGAAGACACCCTGTTTGACCCCAGGGCACTGGGCGTGCTGGGATTGATCGTGACCGACTCCGTCGAGATCGCCAACGGAGAGCCGGTGACGATACCGATCCAGGCGAAAGGGGTAAGCCTGGCGGGCCGCGGCGTCGGCGTCCATGAAGTCACGTGGAAATGGCAGTACGCCGAGCAGACCGCCAACGGCCTCCAGTGGGTGACCCTCGGCGTCTCCCGCCTGACCGTCTACACCCTCTTGAGCACGCCGGGGCCCCCCTGGGTGGATACCGCGGGCTTCGCCGAGCTCCCCTGGACCACCGTGCTGGATCACGCCTGCCGCTGGGCTCGGTGCGCCCGGACCGTGGAGGCCGCCGCAGACCGGATCAGTCGCCACCTCTTCCGTCTCGGCCGGATCCCCTTCCCGCTCGAAGGACAAGGCGGCGCCCTGCTCCGTTACGGGTCGACGGACAATTTCAGCAATGGGGATCTCTTCGACTCTGAAGCGGAGAAGCTCCACCCGGGAGCATTCTTCTGCGATCTGTTCCTGCTGCGCCTCCGCGGCACCCAGGACCAGTACCGGCTTCTCAACTGCTCCGACTGCGCCACCATCGTCTCCACGTTCACCAACATCCTGGGCGGCCGTCTCGAGCAGTTGCGGATCGACAGGCCGGACACCAATTCGGACGAGACGCCGCCCCCTCTCCGCCTGTTTACGACACACCAGGTACAGATGCTGGGTGATCCCGTCGATACCTGGAGGCCTATGGAATTCGAGTTCCACGAGGTGGCCGTTCTGGAAGTGGACGGGGGGCCTCCACTGGTGTGGGACGCCTGCCTCGCGTTCGAGGCGCGTGGGGCGGCTTTCCCCACGCGCATGACCCGGGAGGACTACCTGGCGCTACTTACTCCGTCCACCGCCGAGTTGCGGCTGATCCATCGAGGTCGGCGCCGGTTGGTGCCGGAGCCGCCTCGCGTCCCCGAAGCGGGCGAATTGGACGAGCGCTTCCCCAGAACCTGCCACGCGCCACGTAACTGGCCGGCGATCGAAGTGGCGCCGATGCCGATCGCGGTCATGATCTCCGTTCTGCGGCGGGTGCTGGCAGGCCGGTGGCGCCTGAAGCGGTGGGACTTCGACCCCCGGAGCAACTGGCCCGAAGCAGTGAGTATGACGTGGGTCAGCAGCGGGGAGGCAGAGGAGCCTGCCTGGTTGACGGCGGTGATGTACGAGTGCCCGACGCCGCGCGCCGCGAACGACCTGCTGTGGCAGACGGTGCACTCACAGCCGTCCGGCCCGCCGCCGCTGCTCTCGGAGCGAGGTGTTTGCGTGGCGTACGGCAGTCCGGAGCGCGGCTATTACCTGGCGTTCAGCCGCTACATGTTCCGCATCGCGGCGCCGCGGTTGGGGAGACCCGTTACGGTATTGCTGGAGAATTTCCTCACCCGCACACTGCCGAGGCTGCTAGCAAGGCTGCTCGATCCTAACGCCGCTCACCTGCGGGACGGCGCGAAGCAACTGCTGGCCCTGCTGGAGGCAACCGGGCCACTGGGGCTGGGCGCGCTCCGGTTGCTGCTCAAGGCACTAAAGGCGAGAGCATGATCGACCGCGTCACCCGGGCATCACCGTCCGGGATGTTGAGGAAGTTGGGGTACTTGAACTTGTCGATGGACGTCGGCTTCACGTGGCCGTCCAGGAACAGGAAATTGGCCTGCTGGGAATGGCGGTGACCGAAGCTGTAGACCTTGTTCTTGAACTGCAGGATGTCGTTGTTCCAGAACGGCATGGTGCCGTCCGCCCAGCGGTTCTGGCTGTCCCACATCACCACGAAGTCTGCGGGATTGGTGCAGGTCAAATCACTGAAGAAATGGCCCGGGGGGGCCAGGAGGCTCCCCGGCGCGGGGTTCTGCAGGCCCATGTAGTTGTAGCAGTAGCTGATCTGATAGATCCGCGCTGCGTTCTGATCGTACGAGGGGGTCCCCGGCGCCCCGCAGTTATTGTTGTCTACGTCCCCGACGCGCCGCGGTCGACCGTCACTGGGGCACCTCCAGATCTCGTTGTTCTTCACGTACGACTGCAGGCCATTGGAAACCCAGCCCGAGAATTGCGTCCGCTGCAGGGACGTATCGCACGACGAGATCGGCGGGGTCTGGTTCCGCGGAAACTGGTCGTCGTGGTCGGTGCGGTACATGGAGAGCGCCAGCCCGATCTGCTTGAGGTTGGAGCGACAACTCGTAGCGCGCGCCGCTTCACGGGCCTGCGCGAACACCGGGAACAGGAACGCCGCCAGAATCGCGATGATCGCGATCACCATCAGCAGCTCGATCAACGTAAAGCCCCGGCAATGGCGTCGCATCACCATCTCCTCTTCGTGGGTAACCGCAAGCAACCGCTACCAGCGTGATACTACAAACTGCCCGGCGTAAGCAACCTCTGCCGGCTGAAGAACGGCTGCCATTCGGGTTGTTTGTCAGCAGGAATCTCCCGAGGGAAAAGCACCGCCAGTACTGGGTACGCCCGCCCGCCGGCGGGATTTCACACTCCGCGGAAATTCTTTGCGAATCGGCCTGCCGAGGAGATCCGGCCCGGGAGGTGCAACCTCCTTCCAGCGATCGGTGACGGCAAAGGAGCAACCACGATGAGCGGAACAGGGGCGGACCTCACTCGCCGAGATTTTTTGAAGACCACCACCGGGGCGGTGGCGGCGGCCGTTGCGGGGCCGGTGGTGCTTCAGCAGAGCGCCCGCGGCGCCAACGAGCGAGTGCGCGTGGCGGTGCTGGGCGTCAACGGGCGCGGCACGGCGCACATCGCGGGCTTCATGGGACAGGAGAACGTGGAGGTCGCGGTCCTCTGCGATCCGGACCTGGCCGTGGCCGGCAAGCGGCAGGCGGAGTTCGAAAAGAAGTACGGCAAGAAGCCGGAGATCGTCCAGGACCTGCGCAAGGTTTTCGAGGACAAGAACATCGACGCGGTGAGCATCGCCACGCCGAACCACTGGCATTCCCTGGCCGCCATCTGGGCGATGCAGGCCGGCAAGGACGTGTACGTGGAGAAGCCCGGCTCCCACACCCTGTGGGAAGGGCGCAAGATGGTGGAAGCCGCGGAGAAGTACGGCCGCATGGTGCAGCACGGCGTGCAGCTCCGGAGCTCCGTGGCCATCCGGGAAGCGGTGCAGCACCTGCGCGACGGGCTCATCGGCGACGTCTACATGGCGCGCGGCCTGGTCTATCGCTGGCGTCCCAGCATCGGTAAGAAGGGCACGGAGCCGGTACCGAGCGAGCTGAACTACGACCTCTGGACCGGCCCCG
>JAJFMS010000201.1 GCA_020696885.1 Armatimonadota bacterium
GGCTGGTGGGGGTTCCTGCGCTCTACCGCACAGGTAAGGTCATCGCGGGAGTTTTTGACAGGATCAACGGGATTGACAGGATGGGGGGAATGGTGGAGTACCGGCCCTGGCACGCTTGTTTGCCTGGTGTGGCCTGGTTCACGGTGTTCGCCAGATCCACGGGCGGATACCGGCCCGCTGGGTCGCGGGACTCCTGCAATCGGCCGGTGGCGCTTCGAAGCTCCTCGCCGCTGCGGTTAAGACCGAGAGCGCCCTCCACCTGCGTCGGGAGAGAGGAGACGCGGGCGTCCGTGGCGGACGTGAACCGGATATCCGCGGAACCGCGCCGTGTTCGTCACGAGGAGCAGCACTTGGCCGAGAAGTTCGATTTCCGGAAGATCTGGATCCTGGGGTTCGGTTTCCTTGGCATCAGCCTCCTCTGGTCCGTTTACAACGACTTCGTTCCGGTGCTGCTCCAGGCGGGGCGTCCGGACTTCAGCCGGGCGGCGGGAGTGGCCGGGTTCGGGCTGGATACCGGGACGACCGGCCTCATCATGGGGCTGGACAACCTGGCGGCCCTCTTCATCCTGCCGTACATCGGTGCCCTCTCCGACCGGACTCGCACCCGGATCGGGCGCCGGAAACCGTTCATCCTGGCCGGGGCGCCGGTGGCCGCGGTCGCGTTCGCCGCGGTCCCGTTCTTGCTGGGGGGTCCGCTGCCGCTGTTCATGGGCGGCATCATGGTGACGCTGCTGGCGATGGACCTTTTCCGCACCCCGGTGGTAGCGCTGATGCCGGACCTCACCCCGCCGCACCTGCGCTCCTCCTCCAACGGCATCATCAACTTCATGGGCGGGTTGGGCGGCGTGATCGCGCAGCTTGTTGGCGGGTGGCTGTTCGGGGTCTCGCCGATCGCCCCGTTCCTGCTGGGTGCGGGTGGGATGCTGATCGCGCAGGCGATCCTGGTGACGGCCGTGCGAGAGCCGGTGCAGCCGGAGGCGCCGGAAGAGGCGGACGTGCCGCCGGCCGGGCTGCTCGTGAGCTTCATCGGCCTGTTCCGCAACCGGGAGCGGTCCGCGCTGCTCCTGCTCGCCGCCATCTGCTGCTGGTTCCTGGGGCAGAGCGCGTTCGACGCCTGGTTTACCTCGTTCGCCATCCAGCAGGTGCGGCTGGACACCGGGCAGGCGGTGCTGCTGAAGCTCACCTTCACCGCCGCTGCACTCCTCAGCGCGCTACCCTGCGGCGCGATCGGCGCGCGGATCGGCCGGCCGCGCGCCATCCTGGTGGGCCTGGCGATCTTCGCCGTCTGCTCCGCCCTTCTCTACGGGATCTACAGTGGGCTATGGATGCGGCCGGTGCTGGCCGCGGCCGGGTTTGGCTGGATGCTGGTGGTGGTGAACTCCCTACCGCTGGTGCTGGACTTCGCCCCGGAAGGCCGGGAAGGCACCTTCACGGGACTTTACTACCTGGCCTCGCAGACCGCGGCGTTCGTGGGGCCGGTCGTCAGCGGCTGGGTGCTGAACCTGTTCGCGAACGATTACCGCCTGGTCTGCATCTACGCCGCGATCTCGCTGGTGGGAGCGTGGGGGTTGATGCTGGGCGTACGGCCGGCAACACGGGGTCACCTGACGGATTAAAGCCAGAAGAGGCGCTGCATTCCCTGGTTAGGGCTCTGTTCCGGCGGTTCGCGCGCGACTCAGCGCGCGGACCGCGAGCCCCAACGCCAGCACGTTCAGGACTGCGCCGAAGAAGAACGGCGCGCCCGGGACCTGCATCGCGGCGTGGGGTCCGTTGAAGTACGCGAAGAGCGCGGTGCCCACCACCGGCCCCGCGATTCCGGTAAGACTCGCCAGGCTGGAAAGCGCTCCCTGCAGTCCCCCTTGCTCGTCCGCGCCTACCTGGTGTGACAGCAGCGCCTGGGTCGCCTGCCCCGAGATGATCGCCAGCCCCGCAATGAGCATCACCACCCAGATCATCCATCCCTGGGTTGCCAGCCCATAGGCGGCAAACTCGACCACGCCGACCGCCAGCCCCAGCAGCATCGTCCGCCGCTCTCCTAGCCGCGGGAGCAGTAGGCGGGCAATCCCGAGCTGGTAGACCAGGGTCACCACGCCGAAGCCGGCCAGGGAGAGGCCGTTCTCCCGCACGCCCCAGCCGAAGCGGCTGGTCATCACCAGCACCCAGGTGCTCCCCAGGCACTGCATCGCCAGGTTGCTGGCCGCGAGCGATCCCGTAAGCCCCCAGACCACCGGGTACCGCCCGAGCATCCGCAGCGCGCCCAGCGGGTTGGCCTCCCGCCAGTTGAACGTACGGCGGTTGTCCGTGGAGAGCGACTCCGGCAGAATGAACAGCCCATAGATCAGGTTCGCGAACGAGAGCCCCGCGGCGGCCCAGAATGGCACGCGCTCGCCCATGCCGCCCAGTATCCCGCCCAACGCAGGGCCGAGGATGAACCCCAGTCCGAAGGCGGCGCCGATGAGCCCGAAGTTCTGTGCGCGCTTCTCGGTCGGGCTCACGTCCGCAATGTAGGCGCTGGCCGTGGTCATGCTAGCGCCGGTGATCCCGGAGAGGATCCGGCCCAGGTAGAGCCAGGGAAGACTGGGCGCCAGCGCCATGATCACGTAGTCGATGCCGGTCACCAGCATGGAGAGCAGCAGCACCGGCCGTCGTCCCACGCGGTCGCTCAGGGAGCCGAACAACGGGGCGAACAGGAACTGCATCGCACCGAACAGGGAGAGCAGCCAACCGTAATGCCGGGAGGCCTGCGCCGGCTCCAGGTGGCCGAGGCTTCCGATGAACTCCGGCAAGACCGGGATGAGCAGTCCACCGCCGAGGATGTCGATGAGCAGGGTGACGAAGATGAAGCCGAGACCGGCGCTGCGTTTCATGACTACAAACTGAAGGCCGTCCAGGCGGGGGAACTGCGGCAGGCGCGCCGAGCGGCGCACGGGTCGCCCCCAATTGCGGCGGCACCTGGGCAGCATATCGGTGCGGGAGGCGCCTGACAACCAGCGACCGCTCTGGTGCCGGACGTTTTAAGGCTGAAGCACCGATCTCCACTATCGCCCGCGGGGTGCTGTTTGCTCGGTACTTCGCCGCGGGCACGCCGTCCCAGAACGAAGCGACACACCGGCGGCCATGGCTACCGCCGCGGCCCTCGACCCAGGAGCACCGCAAGCCAGCCGCGCCGTTCGAGCTTCGGAGCGGGGCTCACCGGACGAGGTGCAGTGGCTTCCGGCGCGGCGACAGCCTCAGGCGGAGCCGGGGCTCCCTCGCCCCTGCGCTCGTTGCAGTGAAAGCACACCTGGCGGCGCGAGTCCATGAACTGCTTGCATTCCGGACACGTCTTCAGCGCCATACTGCCTCCTCCGGCCGGGTAGTCGGCCAAGGCGGGCAGGTTGCCCTGCGTGGCGCGCAAGTCCTCCTTCCAGGCATGGATGGAGTGGGTTGCACGGATCCGGGAGAGTGAACACTCCGGACGTGCGTGGACATACCCAGCGAACGTAATGCGTGCTGCGTAATGCGTAAGGCCCCTCGCACCACGGCGGCTTCCTTACGCATTACGGATTACGCATTACCGTCCGTCCGCTCGTTCGCCGCCGCCATCGCTTCTCTCCCGCGGCCATAGGGAGCAGCTAACGACCTACGGCACCGTGTCCAGGGCCGGATCCAGGCAGGTAATCGTGGCCTCGAACTCCTCGCCGGGGTCGCGGAGGCCGGGCGCGTCGAGGAGCTTGCCGCGGCGGCGGTCGTAGAGGTAGAGGTCCCGCTGGCCGGCGCCGTCCAGGCGCTCGGAAGTGAAGACGATGAACCGGCCGCCGGGACTGAGCGCCGGCTGCGCGTCGTGGCCCGCGGAGTTCAACCCCGGCAGCGGGATCAGCGCGGCGGTGCTGCGGTCGTAGAGGAGCACGTCCCCGGCACCGTCCGGATCGTCCTTCGTCGGGCGGCTGGACGCGAACGCGAGCAGGCGGCCGTCCGCGGAGAGCACCGGCTCCGTGTCCCGGTGGCCGGGAGCGGCGAGGCCCGGCAGCGACACCTGCGTCTTGGCCACGCGGTCATAGAGGCAGATGCGGCTGAGCGACGCCGAGCCGGTATCTCCCGCAAGGGGTGCGTTGGACACCCACGCGAGGTAACGCCCGTCACCGCTGATGGTGGGCATGTGCTCGTCGCTGCTGGTGTTCACGCCTTCCAACGGCACGAGCTTCTTCTCCAGCAGGTCGTAGAGGAAGACATCGTAGCCGCCCACGCCGCCGGGACGCCGCCACCCGGAGAACGCGAGCCACCGCCCGTCCGCGCTCAGCGAGGGCTGCGCGTCCGCACCGCTGGGGTTGCGGTCCGGCAGCGGCAGCAGCTTCTTCTCCTTCAGGTCCCACAGCCGCAGCTCACCAGGAGCCGCGTCCCGGTACTGCACCGCGAACGCGCACAGGGAGCCGTTCGCGCAGAGGGAGGGCTTGTAGTCGCTCCGGTTGCGCGGCGCCTGCTCCGTGGGCAGCGGGTCCAGCAGCTTGCCCTGGCCCTCGCCGTCGTGCTCGTAGAAGTAGATGTCGCCCGCATCCCCGCGGCGGCGGTACGTGGCGAAAGCGATCAGCAGTGGCAGCGGCATGCAGGCCCTCCTGGCCCCCTGGCTACACCAGCTCCGGGATGATCTCACCCTTCACGAAGGGACGTAGACGGTCATCCGTAGTCGGGTTGAGGCCCATCAAGCGATAAAGAGTAGCAGCGAGGTCGCCCGGGGAGACCGGTCGGTGCGCCGGGTAACCGCCCTGGGCGTCGCTGGCCCCGATCACGGTCCCGGAGGGCACACCGCCTCCCGCGATGAGGCCGGAGAACACGTGCGGCCAGTGGTCTCGTCCCGCGCGCTCGTTGATGGTCGGCGTGCGCCCGAACTCCGCGATGGTGAGCACCAGGGTCCGCTGCAGCAGGCCGCGGTCGTGGAGGTCCCGCAGTAGCGCCGCCAGGCCCTGGTCGAAACGCGGGCAGAGGTACTGCTCCATCTCGAAGAGGCCGGAGAGCACGTTGCCGTGCGTGTCCCAGCCCGCGCCGCCGCGCTCGCTCCACTGCACCTGCACGAACCGCGTGCCCGCCTCCACCAGCCGACGGGCCAGCAGGCAACTCTGGCCGAAGATGCTGGCGCCGTACCGCTCCCGCTCTCGCTGGGGCTCCTGGGCCAGGTCGAAGGCGTTGCGGACCTCCGGCGTGGTGAGCACGGAGAACGCCCGCTGGTACACGGAATCGCGCGCCCGGAGGGCATCGCTGGTGTCGGTATGCGCTCGCAGGGCATCGAACTCCGCCACCAGCCCACGCCGGCGGTTGAGCCGCGCCGCGCCGATAGCCGCGGCGGGCTGGAAGTCCGGCAGCGCGTCCACGCCTTTCCGCGGGTCCGGCACCTGGATCGGGTTGAAGGCCGCTCCCAGCGCGCCCGGGCCGAGATCGAGGGCGCCGCCCAGGTTCACGTACGGCGGCATCTGTCCGGCGGGCTCGCGGTAGCGGGTGATGACGGAGCCGTACGTGGTGCGGATGTCCGTCCCGCCGTTGAGCATCGGCAGGTAGTCGTGGTTGGGGTTGGAATGCGTCAGGGACCGGATGAGGCTGTACCGGTCCGCCTGCCGGGCCAACTGCGGGAGCAGCGACGAGATGCGGATGCCGGAGACGTTCGTCTCGATCGGCGCGAACGCCCCACGCACCTCGATCGGCTGGTCCGGCTTCGGATCGAACGTCTCGTGTTGGCTAGGCCCGCCGGAGAGCCAGAAGAGGATGCAGGCGTCCGCGCCCTGGCTCCGAGACCCGGAGGCCTCCGCGCGGAGCACGTCCGCCAGCGTGAGGCCGAGCGCCCCCACGCCCCCCACCTGCAGCAGCTCGCGCCGCTTCATCCCGCTGCACGTACGCTGCGCCGATTGTCCTATGCGAAACATGGTGGTTGGTCCTCGACTGATAGGACAGCGCACCAGGCCGACGGTTACGTGGATGTTGAGTGGTTGGTGGCGCGTTCGCTCGCGGTCCACTTATGAACGCGTCGGGCTTACGCGGTAACCGGACGGGTCGGACGGCGACGTACCGACCTACACTCTAGCACCCGCTAGTAGCGGTGCGGGGAAGTAACATGCCGACCAAGCGCGCGATTCTGCGTAGGGGCACTCGCCGTGGTTGCCCTCGCCCGGCCTTCCTCCCGGCGTCGGCAGAGCCGTAACCACCGCTCGGGGGCGGTACGGCGTGGCGCCCGCCCGCACCGTTCGCGTTTTCCGGGCCACCATACCGCTCCCTCCGGCCCGGCGCCTCGGTGAAGCACCCGCAACCGCCAGAGGGTCATGTTGAGCCGGTACCCGCCCCAGCGCGGCGTACGTGTCGCCTGCGAAACATCTCCTGCCGGCCTCGGAACGCCGCTCTCGTGCGCGGGGGGCCCCGCCCCGGCACAAGAGCGGGAAGGGGAGCACGCACCGGTCCGAGATCCTGCCCGCTGGTCAGGATGACCTGGTACCGAGACGGCGGCGTACGCGCGGTCCCTCGCCCCCCCCCGGCTGGGGCTGGGTTCGGCCCCGGCCCTGAATGGCTCTCGGGGGATGTGTGCCGAGCGCGCGTGGCTGGACGAAGCCGCCTAGTTGGTTGGCAATCGG
>JAJFMS010000202.1 GCA_020696885.1 Armatimonadota bacterium
TGGATGTAAATCCCGCGGCGGTGCCGGTCCGGCCCGGGCATCTTCAGCGCCTCATTGGTGAACCGCTGCTCGAGCAGTCCGGCCGGGAACGGCGGGACGATGGACGGGCCGCCGAGTTTCGCCTCCAGCAGCCCGCTGGCGGAGAGCGACAGATCCCGCACGATCTCCGCCTCCACGCGCAGCCGGTTCTGCCGGGACAGCAGGGCGTTGGTGGGATCCAGCTTCGCGACCTCCGGCCGGTAGTCGGACGCCTGCCGGTAGGCCGCGGAGGTGACGATCAGGCGGATGAGACGTTTAGTGGACCAGGGGGTACCAGGAGAGGCAATGGGGAGATGCGAAAATGCGGAAACGGAAGTTAGCTTCCCGGCATTCCCCCGTTTCCCCATTTCCCCATTTCCGCCGCCGCTGGCGCCCCGTTTTCCCATTTCCCCGTGTCCCCCGCCAGCGGCGCCGGTTCCCCCAGCAAAGCTGTCCGCGAGCCAGTCGAGGAGCTCGGGGTGGGTGGGGGGCTGGCCGCTGAGGCCGTAGTTTTCCGGCGTGGGGACCAGGCCCTGGCCGAAGAGGTGCTGCCAGATCCGGTTGACTGCCACACGAGAGGTGAGCGGGTGGTCGGGTCGCACCAGCCAGCGGGCGAGGTCCAAGCGGTCGGCGGTCTGGGCGCGGGGCTGGAGCGGCGGCAGAAATGCGGGAGCACCGGGCGTGACCTTCGGGCCGTGCTGGAGGAAGCTGCCGCGGAGGTGGACATAGCTGTCCCGGGACACCGCCTTGAGGGACATGGCCGGTCCGCCCGGTACGGCCACGTCCTCGTTGTCCGTCGCGTCGAAGAAGGCGTAGAGGCGGTAGTACTCTTCCTGGGTGATCGGATCGTACTTGTGGGTGTGGCACTTGGCGCAGCCCACGGTGAGCCCCATCCAGACGGCACCGGTGGTGTCGGTGCGGTCCTTCACCGCGTAGGTCCGGAACTCTTCCTTGTCCGCAGAGGCCGCGGAGTTCCAGAGCGTGTTGCGATGGAACCCGGACGCGATGGCAGGAGAGGTGAGCTCCGCGGGGAGGGCGCCGCCCAACTGGCCAGCACGCTGCCGCAGCCCCTCCGCCACGAGCAGGTCGCCGGCGAGCTGCTGGATGGTGAACTGGTCATAAGGGAGGTCGCGGTTGAGCGCGTCCACCACCCAGTCCCGGTAGCGCCAGGCATGCGGGCGGAGCTGGTCGTTCTCGTAGCCGTCGCTCTCCCCGAAGCGAGCGAGGTCCAGCCAATGCCGGCCCCAGCGCTCTCCAAAATGCGGGGAGGCGAGGAGGCGGTCGACAAGCCGATCGTAGGCGCCTGGGGGCGCCGGTGTTGGGTGTTGGGTGTTGGGTGTTCGGGAGCCCGTACGGGGGTGTTCGGTGTTCGGTGTTTGGTGTTCGGAACGGCTCTGTGCCTCGCGCGCGCACTCCTCGACAAACGCGTCCACCTCCTCCGGCTTTGGGGGCAGGCCGGTGAGATCGAGGTGGAGGCGGCGGATCAGGGTGATCGGGTCGGCTTCGGGGGAGAGGGTGAGCTTTCGCGCTTCCAGGCGGGCGAGAATGAAACCGTCGATCGGGTTGCGCACGCGGGCGGCGGCCTTGACCGTGGGGACCGGAGGGCGGCGGACGGGACGGAACGACCAGTGCTCGCTGAACGACTCCTTCCCGGCGAGGGCGTCGGGCCAGGCGGCGCCCTGGTCGATCCAGGCTTCGAGGAGGGCGGCTTCTCGCGCGGGAAGGGCGGGGGCGCCGAGCGGCATGCGGTGCTTGGGATCGGTGGAGATGATGCGGCGGATCAGCTCACTCTCGCCGCTCTTGCGGGCGATGACCGCGGGGCCGGCGTCTCCGCCCAGGAAGGCTCGCCGCCGCACGTCCAACCGCAGGCCACCGTCCTGACGCTTGGCGCCGTGGCAGGCATTGCACCGGCTCGCGAGGATCGGTCGGATGTCGCGCGCAAAGTCAACCGGCGGCGCGGCGCCTGCGGGCGTGGTGGCGATCGACCCAAGAACCGCTAACCCGAGGCCGGCACCGATGATGGCAAGTGAGATGCGGGGAGACGGCATGCGCCAGGGACCTCGAAGCGGAAGAAGACACCGAATGTGACCGAGCGGCTTCGGCGGAGTTTCGGGGTTCCTGACGGCGTCGATGGGCCGGCACCGGTCGCTGAAACGCAGCGCTACCGCTTGTCCTGGTTCACGATCTCCAGCAGCTCCGGCTTGAGGATGTACACCCAGGCGGTGTATCCGTCCGCATTCAGGTGCAGCCCGTCCGTCCGCAGGAACTCCGGCCGCGGCTTGCCTTCCGGGCTCAGCAGGCGGGCGTGGGAGTCCAGGAAGGAGAGCTTCGCCCCTTTGGAGCTCAGCTCATACACGTAATCCGCGATGAGGCGGTTCGCCTCCAGCACGCGGTCCTCTTCGCTCCACCGGGAGACACTGGGGTTGATCGAGATATAGGCGATGCGTGTGTCCGGCAGCGCGGCATGCACGGTGGTAACGAACTCCTCGAAGTCCCTCCGCACCTGGGCGGGCGTCATCCCCATGTGCAGGTCATTACCACCCGCGTACATCACGATCGTCTTCGGCTTGTACGGCAGCACGATCCGCGGCGCGAAGTGGGTGCTCTCCCGGATCACGGAGCCGCCGAAGCCGCGGTTGAGCACCGTCAGCTCCGGGAAGTCCTTCGCAACGGTGGTCCAGAGCCGGATGCTGGAGCTGCCGATAAACAGCACGCCGCCCGTGGGGGGCGGGGTCTTCAGGTCCGCCGCTTCGTACGCCGCGATCTCCTTTTCGAACCGGGCGAGATTGGGCTTCGCTGGCACGGCAGCCGCCTGCTGCGCGAACGCGGCACGGCCGGGCGCCACCACGGCGAGGCAGGAGAGCAGAAGCGGAAGCAGCACGCGGACGGAGCGCATGGCGAACCCTTTCATCGACCGGTAAACAAGACGCGGTCTCTCGCTGGAGACAGACGGTCGCGACAACTTTCCTCATGGTCGCAACCCCTGGCGCGCCTGTCAACGCCATTCGACGGGTACGTTCCCTGATCCGGGCCAAGTGGCGGAGACGGCGGCGAACGAGCGGACGCCTCGTAATTCGTAATCCGTGCTGCGTAAAGAGGCCGCCGTGGCGCGAGGACGATTACGCATCACTCCGCTGCTCTACGCCAGCCACCACCTGATGGAGGTCACGGCCGGACGAGGTCAGGAAGACGCCTGGTGTAGCCCCAGCCCTGGTCCCAGGCCAGGACGAACTCGTCGAGGAGCGCCCAGTGGTCCGCCGCTTGTAGTCCGAGGGCATACTGCCCGTAGTCGATCGAGCGAGTCCCGCTCATCGTAGAGAACATCCCGGTGCGCCCACCGCCAGCAGTCCGGCGAGACTTAGCATTAACACTGGCTTCGGGTTTACCGTATGATTCATCGGACCTCCGCTGCGCACCGGACGCGAGTTCACTGGCGGGACGGTCCCAACCTCTCCAGTGCCGGCTGAACCGACCCGGAAAGCCGTTCGAGACCCGAGAAGTTATGGAAGAGCCCGGCTTCGAGACCCTGTGCGCTCACGGCGGCGATGAGCCGGCCCGCTGGCTGGGCGCGCCCGTCCCTCCGATCTACCAGAACTCCCTGTTCACCGCGCCCAACGTGGACGCATTCCTCGCCCGCGCCGGACGGCAGCCGGAGGTGTACGACTACTCCCGGGTCGCGAACCCCACCACGGACGTGCTGGAGCACAAACTCGCCGCGCTGGAGGGCGCCGGAGCCGCACGCTGCTTCGCCTCGGGCATGGCCGCCGTCTCCGCGGCCATCCTTCACTGCGTGAAAGCCGGCGAGCACCTGGTGGCCGTCGACACGATCTACGGCCCCACGCGGAAGCTCCTTACGGAGTACCTCCCGCGCTACGGGGTCTCCACCACGTTCGTGGCGGGCACGGATCCGCAGCAGTTCGTGGACGCGCTCCGGCCCAACACCCGGCTGATCTACCTGGAGAGCCCCTCCAGCCTCGTCTTCGAGCTGCAGGACCTGCAAGCGATAGCGGCCCTCGCCCGCGAGCGCGGGATCCTCACCGCCATCGACAACTCCTGGGCCACGCCTTACTTCCAGAACCCGCTCGCGCTGGGGATCGACCTGGTGATCCACTCCGCCACCAAGTACCTCGGCGGCCACAGCGACCTCGTGGCCGGCGTGGTCCTTGGCTCCGCGGAGCGCATGCGAGCGCTGTGCGAGTGGGAAGGGCAGTTGCTGGGTGGGATGCTGGACCCGTTTGCGGCCTGGCTGCTGCTGCGCGGCGTCCGGACGCTGCCGGTGCGCCTGGACCGGCACCAGCAAAGCGCCACGGCGATCGCCACGTACCTGGAGGCGCATCCGAAGGTAGCGCGCGTCTACTATCCCGGGCTGCCGTCGCACCCGCAGTACGCGCTGGGTCAGCGGCAGATGCGCGGCGCCAGCGGCCTGCTGAGCTTCGTGCTGAAGAAGCCCGGCCTGGACCCGGTCCGGCAGCTCGTGGATCGGCTCCGGTACTTCGGCATCGGGGTGAGCTGGGGCGGCTTCGAAAGCCTGGCGATCCCAATTCCGGTGCCCGGCCCGCACGTGGCGGAGCCGCCCTGGGGAATTCGCCTGCACATCGGCCTGGAGTCGCTGCCGGACTTGCAGGGTGATCTGGAAAGCGCACTGCGCTGACGGGAGTGCGGCGCCCTGAAACAAACCGCAGGGCACGGGTGTCGCAGCAGTGGGGGATTGTTCATGCGTTTGGCCGGGTCATCACAGTCACGATTTACAGCAATTCTGGCGCTCACCTTGCCCTTGGCCGCGGCCGGCGTTGCGAGCTCGGCGCCGGCCACACCGGCGGCCGTAACACCGCGACCCACGCCGGCGGACCTGACTTTCTTCGAGTCGCGGGTCCGCCCGCTGCTCGCGAAGCACTGCTACTCCTGCCACTCGCAAAAGATCGCGCAGGGTGGGCTCCGCCTGGATGACGGCGTGGCGCTGCGCAAAGGCGGCGACAGCGGCCCGGCCCTGGTGCCCGGCAAGCCGGAGGAGAGCCGGATCCTGGAAGCGATTCGGTACACCAACCCGCACCTCCAGATGCCGCCCTCGGGCAAGATCCCGGCCGCGGACATCCAGACCCTCACCACCTGGGTAACGCAGGGAGCCCCCTGGCCGGCACCCGCTCCGACACAGCCGTCGGCCGCAGGTGCCGCGGCAGCGAAGGCACGCCTCAACCACTGGGCCTTCCAGCCCCTCCGGCGGACCTCGCCGCCTGCGGTCAAGCAGCAGGCCTGGCCAGCACGCCGGATCGACCAGTATCTGCTGGCCCGGATCGAGAAAGCGGGGCTCCACCCCTCCCCGCGCGCGGACCGCCGCACGCTGATCCGCCGTGCCTACTTCGACCTTGTCGGCCTGCCGCCCACCCCGGCGGAGATCGACGCCTTCCTCGCCGATCCGGCGCCCGACGCCTATCCCCGCCTGATCGAGCGGCTCCTGGCCGCCCCGGCTTACGGGGAGCGCTGGGGCCGCCACTGGCTGGACCTGGTACGCTACTGCGACGTCCCGGAGCCCTGGGCCCAGGCTGAAGCCCAGCCCTGGCTCTACCGGGACTGGGTGGTCAAGGCGCTCAACGACGACCTCCCTTACGACCAGTTCATCCTCCGGCAGCTTGCCGCCGACCAGGTGGAGGGCCTGCCGCCGACCGAGCTCGCCGCCACCGGGTTCATCGGGCTGAGCCCCAGCTACTGGAAGGAGCTGAAGCTCGCCCCGGACGTGATCAAGGCGGTCGTCGCGGAGGAGTGGGAGGAGCGGATCACCGCGGTGAGCGGCACCTTCCTGGGCCTCACCGTGGCCTGCGCCCGCTGTCACGACCACAAGTTCGACCCGGTGAGCCAGAAGGACTACTACGCCCTGGCCGGGGTGTTCGCCAGCACCCGGCTCACGCCGCGGCCGCTCCTGGCTCGGGACGAAGCGCAGAAGGTAATCAAGGCGCGCGCAGCCTTCAAGGTATTCGACGCCGAGGCGAAAGGTCTGCTGGACCGGGCAGCGAAGGAGCCGGCGAAGGCGAAGGAGCTCACCCTACAGGCGGATGCGGCGCGCCAGAAGGCGGTAGCGGCAAAAGCCAGTACCCCGGACTTCGACGCGCCGTTCGCCTATGCCGTGGAAGACGCCTACCTGGACGTCCTGCCGGACGGCCCCGACCATACACAGCTTGCCTACCGGGATGGGGAAGGCCGCGATATCGAGATGCAGCTCCGCGGGAACCCGGCCAAGCCGGGCGCCGTGGTGCCGCGCGGCTTCCTGACGGTGCTCTCCGGCGGCAAGCAGGTACGCTTCACCCGCGGCAGCGGCCGCCGGGAGTTCGCCGAAGCGATGATCCGCGAGTCGGCGGCGCTCACCGCCCGCGTGATGGTGAACCGGGTCTGGAAGCACCACTTCGGCACCGGCATCGTGGAGACGCCCAGCAACTTCGGCCTGCAGGGAGATCGTCCCACCCACCCGGAGCTACTGGACGACCTGTCGGCCCGTTTCATCGAGAACGGCTGGTCGCTGAAGTGGCTGCATCGGGAGATCATGCGCTCGTCCGCCTACCAGCAAGCCTCC